>NZ_JBQSVL010000021.1:0-42272 GCF_052376215.1 Psychrobacter sp. AOP7-B1-24 | reverse complement strand
AACGTTTAGAGTGTGTTGAGGAGACGTCAGAACCAATGCAAAAAGCCTTGGCAATCACCAAGGCTTTTCTAAAATTTTGAGGGCTTATAATAAAAAAAATATGTCCATAACTGATTTAATCGATTACCTACCAATCAGTAGCAGATCAACAAACCAGTCATTACATTGCTTAGTACTGTTGTTCTGCATCAACAGCAACATCTTCTGCACCGTCAGCAACAGCAGTAGCACCGTCAGCAACAGCAGTAGCAGCGCCTTCAACAACTGTACTAGCACCTTCAGTGATAGCATTACCAGTATCTTCTAGTGCTTCTGTCGCAGCAGCACCAGCAGTTTCAGCGCCTTCGGCAACTTCAGTGCCAGCATCTTGAGCAGCAGTTTCAGCTTCAGCAGCAGTTGCTTCAGTTTCTGCAGCGATATCATCAGCAGCAGACTCAGTAGCCGCTTCAGCATTCTCTTCTGTTTGTTGACTACATGCAGTAACTGCAAAAGTACCAGCAAGTACGCTAGCAAGTAACAAATGACGTTTTAACATAATAAACCTCTCATAAATAAAACATGTCAATATACATGGTTGCGCTATTTTATAGAGTGCAAATAAGACATGCAATAACAATTTTCAGTATATGTACAAATAATAGCTACTTAATAATCAGTGGTTACGCATCTTTGTTTATCCAAAATAGATAAACAGAAATCATAGCTGACATATTAGTTTGCATAGCTTACTTTTAATACTTGTTTTAAATTGTACCAATAATGTTTCAAAATTGTTAATTAATGTTAATTTACTAAACATCGATTTGTAGCGCAGCAACTGCAGGAAGAACCTTGCCTTCTACAAACTCTAGGAATGCACCACCTCCTGTTGACATATAGCTAACACCATCAGCAACTTGATACTTATCAACTGCTGCTAAAGTATCACCGCCACCAGCAATTGAGAAACCTTGGCTATTTTTGACAGCATCTGCCACTATCTGAGTACCTTGACCAAAAGCATCTACTTCAAACACACCCACTGGACCATTCCATAAAATAGTCTTTGCATTGAGAATAGCATCAGCCAACTGTTTTGCGCTTTCTGGCGCGATGTCTAAAATCATGTCATCTTTGCCAATCGCATCAACAGACTTAACAGTGGCAGTAGCTTGTTGTAATGAGCCTGTAAAATCGTCAAAGTTAATGTCGTTTTTATCAGCAACAATGACATAATCAGGCAATAAAATCTCGGTTTTACTCATAATATCACGAGCAGTATTCACCAAGTCTGCTTCATATAACGAAGCTCCAACGCTATGCCCTTGCGCTGCTAAGAAAGTATTGGCAATACCGCCACCAACGATAATCTGTGTACATATTGCAGCCAAGCTATGTAAGACTTCTAATTTGGTCGATACTTTTGAGCCACCTACAATCGCAAGCATTGGTTGTGCGGGTGTTTCAAGTGCTAAGCTCAAAGCATCAAGTTCAGCAGCCAATAGAGGACCCGCACAGACTATTTTTCCTGCTTGACGCATGGCTTGAGTGACGCCTTCTGTTGATGCTTGCGCACGATGCGCCGTACCAAAAGCGTCCATCACAAACACATCGCATAAGTCGGCATATTGTTTTGCTAAAGCAGTATCGTTGTTCTTTTCACCTTCATTAAAACGTACATTCTCTAACAATACGACTTCACCTGCTTTGATAGGTGCCCCTTCAGTCAAATACTCACGATTGAGGCTCACTGACACCGCTAACTTATCGCTCAAATAATCAGCAACAGGTGCTAATGAATATATTGCTTCTGGATTGCCTTCAGTCGGACGTCCAAGATGTGAGCAAACAATAACGGCAGCACCTTTTTCTAGTGCCATCTGAATAGTAGGCAAACTTGCTTGCAAGCGAGCATCACTCGTAACTTTATTATTTTTAATAGGTACGTTTAGATCTTCTCGAATTAATACCACTTTATCCGTTAAGCTCAACTCACTCATACGCAAAAAATTCATTAACTGCTCCTATGCATCAATCTGTTGGTTAATTTAAGATTACTGTTATTGCTAAATGTTGCTATAAATAAGAATCACCCGCCATCATTTCCTGGATGTGCACCCTTAATCATTTTATTTATTTTTAACTTTTGACTGGATAACATATATCTCGGTAGTCGTATAACAAAGACTTTCTATATTCCGCACCGTGTTTTGGTTCATTTATAGTAGTCATGTGATTTAACGAACCAAAATCGATGGCGATGTATTCTACCAGTTTATGTCAACAGCTCATAACCAACATATTAATTAAAAACTTGACATGAGAATGTACTGGAATAAGAAACCTTAACATTCTGTGGTGGTTTCCGAAAAACCTGTCCTTTATCATAAAACAATTCGCATCACTGCAATCAATAAAAAAAGGCTTACAGATATAGGCCAGCATAACTATAACTATTAGGAGAATACAATGGGTATTAATCTAAACACTGCCAAACAAAATCTGTTAAAACTTAAAGACGAATATGAAATTAGAATTGACAAAATAGAAGATCATATTCAAAACCCACAAGATGATCTCAATGAGCATTGGGACGACCAAGCGATTTCTTATCGCCAAAATGGTATGCGCAAGAACCTTATGGACGAAGCGCGTCAAAACTTAAGCTATGTCGAAAATGCTCTCAACCGCATCGAAAACAACACTTATGGTGAATGTGAGCTATGTGACAAGCAAATCGAAGAAAAGCGCTTAGAAGCACTACCCTACGCTACATTATGTATGGAACATGCTAAATAACTATTTACTGCTATTTCTGAAGAATAGATCATAAAACAGGTGTTCCCCACTCAGAAAACGCCTGCTGCCACTCACGACAGCGATTTGCTATTTCTGGGATAGGTAAATCCATAATATCGCCTACTACCGCGACATATTTAATAGGTAATCCTGCTAGATTCGATATATTTTCAGCCGTTAGACCACCTATCACACACATATCTATGCCTTGCTGACAACCTTGGGCAAGCTGCTCATGAGAGACAATATCAGCATTTGGCTTGGTCGTAGACGTAAAAACTGCTCCCATCGCAGCATAACTCGCGCCATCCTTTTTTGCCTCTGCAACTAATTCCGACTCACAGTGACAAGTACGGCCAATGATTTGATTTGATGATAGATATTTTTTGGCATCGCTAATACTGCCGTCTTTTTGACCTAGATGCACACCGACGCCAAGCTTAGCTGCCAAGCTAATATCATCGTTAATAACAACAGGCACGTTATACTTACTGGCCAAATCGACTATATGTTGCGCCTCTTTATATAACTGTGAGGCGCCATCAGGTAGAGCAAGCGTTTTCTTGCGGCGAATTTGTAATAGAGCAATACATTCAGTTGCCAGTGCTACTTCTAATTTTTGATAAAGAAGTTCAAACTTATCTTCATTGGTCAGTAAGTACAGCTTGGGCATTGAAAAATTTGATGACTGAGTCATATAATGTGTCCTTAATATCAACACAATAAAAAAGCTGTTATATCACATAACAGCCTTTTTATAAGTATCAAACTAAATAAAATCACCAAACCAATAAGCTTACACTGTACGGCGTGTCGCTAAACTGTTGAGAATATTTTTGGCATCACCCCAACGTGTGGCTGAACTATTGGCACCCAAGATAACAATAATTGCTGGACGGTTATTCACACGAGTTTCCATCACAACACAACGACCTGCCTCATTGATAAATCCTGTTTTTGAAATACCAATTGGATAACTGCCATCACGCACCAAACTACTGGTGTTGTTGGCTTTATAAGTACGGTTACCACTTGAATAGTTTGAGACAAAGAAGTCGTAGCTCTTAGTGGTGGAGAAACGACGAATGACATCATAATTACCAGCGGCACGTACCATTTTTACTAGATCTTTTGATGAAGCAACATTGCGCTTATCAAGACCTGTTGGATCGCCAAAGAAAGCGGTTGTCATGCCCAAATCTTGAGCTTTACGATTCATAGCACGAATAAAGGCGCTATAGCCACCCGGATAATTACGCGCTAGACTTTTTGCGGCTGGATTTTCTGACTTCATCAATGCCATTAATAGCATCTCAGCACGATTCAAACGATCACCAGCTTTCAAACGAGAGCTAGCACGTTTAGGACCAACAAAATCTTCTGCATCAAGCGTAATTTCTTCACGCATGTCAAGACCTGCATCTAGCACAACCATCGCGGTCATAATTTTTGTGATACTGGCCATCGGGCGCGCCGCATCAGCATTTTTTTCATAAATAGATTCACCAGTCTCAGCATCGATTACCGCGACACTACGCGAATCAGTACTGATTGGCAGCATATCACTACTACCAAACTTACCACTGTAAGTAGTATTGTAACTATTGGTACTACTAGCGAAACTATTGGCGTTAGTCACACCAGAACCATTATCAGTTTTTGTGATAGTAGAGCTGTTGGATTTGTACATGATATTACGCGCTTCCGACAGACTATCAGCACCGCCCCAACTCATGCGAGCACTAGAACCAGTATCAGTGCTACCATTAATCGTAAGTGCGGCTTGTGCTGCACTGCCCAAACTCAATGAAATCATAGCAGCGATTAGTTGCTGTTTGGTTAATGGTAGTTGTCTCATTATGCCCCCTGCTGTCGTTATCACGTCAGTTATACACTGTCTGGCGCCAAGAACGTACGTAGCCTTTATAGATGTGTTTGTAAGTACTCGTATAGAGTTTTTGTATTTTTAGTGTATCATGGTTTGCATTTAAGTTTAATGCATCAAACTGATTTAACGGTTTATTTTTACCGAATTCAAATTTCTCTACAACCAACTTATATTGTAGAAACATTGATTTACGTTTTAGAAACATGCATTCATTTTGAATGTGGCTATCATCCATATTCAATATAGAATATGTTTAATACGCCCTAAATAGCAATATTTTAAATACCACAACCTTTAGATGACTCAGATGTCTGGAACCTACTTGTCATTTAGCATCAGTCAAAACCTTCATTCTCACGAATAATAAAGAGTATAGTTATGATTAAAGTATTGGTAGTTGATGATCATGATTTGGTAAGAATGGGTATCAGTCGTATGCTATCAGATAGTGTCGACATCGAAGTGGTCGGCGAAGCAGACAGCGGTGATATGGCTATTAAACTGGCCAAAAAACTGAGCCCTGACGTGGTGTTACTTGATGTTAATATGCCTAATATCGGCGGGCTCGAAGCCACTAAGCGGTTGGTTCAGTTGAATATGAGCATCAAGATATTAGCCGTCAGTAGTATGTCAGCACAGCCCTACCCATCAATGCTCATAAAAGCGGGGGTCAATGGTTATATTACCAAAGGCACGCCACTTGATGAAATGATACGAGCTATCAAAAAGATTTATCAAGGTGGCCGCTATTTCAGCCAAGATGTCGCGGAACAATTGGCTGATGTTTTATTATCAGATAATGCCAACTCACCCTTTGACTTATTAAGTGATCGTGAAAAGCAGGTAGCCATGATGGTGGTCAACTGCCAAAGTCCTCAACAAATAGCTGATCAACTATTTGTCAGTGTCAAAACCATCAATACTTATCGCTATCGCATTTATGAAAAAGTCGGCGTTGACAGTGATGTTAAATTGACGCATCTGGCCATTCGTCATGGTTTGATTCAGCCGTAAACTATTTAGATCGTGTCCTCAGTCTGAACATGAAAATTTAAACAGGCTAAAAATGAGGACGCGCCCTAGTCACTCTTTCTCAACCACGGTCTATTTATGAAGCCTGCTATTACTCACTATTTACATCACGATGACACCCTTCCACAAACACAGCTACGAAAGTTAGGGCTCATCTATAGCAGTTATCGCTTTGTCCTTAGTACATTTTTCATGTTGATGGGATATGTCACAGCTCAGGCTAATGACAATATCTCTCTGCCAAGCTTTTTACAACAAACTGCCCTCAGCTTTTATATTCTACTGAGTCTAATCTTGCTTGGACTGTTTTATGTAGTACATAAAAAAATGCAACGTCAACTCGCTTTTGGCTTAGTATTAGATGTTGTGATATTGAGTTTATTACTTTATACAGCTGGCGCTCCTGATTTACAGCTCACCATGCTATATATGGTAGTGGTTGCAGCGAGCTTTATGCTGCTCAATGCCTCACAAGCATTCATTGTTACCCTACTTGCAATTATTTTTGTTATTTATCAACAGTTTTTTTATGCCATTGCCAATAGTATGAATTTGGCAAACTTAGGCAATGCTCTACTCATGTCTGTCAGCTTTTTGGCCGTTGGCTTTTTAAGTTGGTCTATTTCGCAGCGTCTAATGCAACTAGAAAAAGTGGCAGCAGGACAAGCAAAAGAAGTAGAACGATTGAATGTCATCAATCAAGAAGTAATCACACAGATGGCGAATGGTGTCATCGTCATCGATAAGCAGCGTGTTGTCCTAGCTAACCTTGCAGCCCATCAATTACTTAGCCTTTCATACAATTTTTCAGTATCAGTACCGTTACCTAACCTGTCCAGTAACACTAGCCACGCACGCAACAACAATCATACTGAGCTCTTAGATAATTTTGAGCAACAGCTCCGTAAGCAGCATGCACAGTTATTAGAAGCCTGCTTGTCAGTAGCAGAAGGCCAATCATGCACCTTTGCTTATGACTTACCAGCAGTAGCAAATGCTTCTATATTCGGTAAATTACGTGTGCAAATCGTTCCCTTAAAAGATGATAGCAAACTCATCATGCTAGAAGATTTACGCCGTGAGCAAGCCAATGCTCAACAATTAAAACTGGCTTCTTTAGGGCAATTAACGGCCAGTATCGCCCATGAAATAAGAAACCCGCTAGCAGCTATTTCTCAAGCCAGTCAGCTATTAATGGAGGACGTGACAGAAACTGAGGAAAGAAATGCAGCAGATGATAATATCGATAATAATTACGAACTTTATAAAATGATATTTTCACAAACCAAACGGGTAAATCGCATTATCGAAGATGTCTTAAAACTGTCTCGCCAGCAAGCAGCAAATCAGCAATCAATCGTACTGGCTGAATGGATGCCCACATTCCTGGAGAACTACTTTCAAGGACATGATGTTTTTTTACGAGTAAACGCACAGCCCACGATATCATTTGATACTCACCAATTAGAGCAAGTCTTAATCAATTTAATAAACAATGGCTTACGCTATAGTAGCTATGCTCACCCTCATGCTTATGTGGAAATCGAAATTTATTGTGCCGACAACGATGTTATAATCGATGTTTTAGACGATGGTGCTGGTGTTAGTACCGAAAGTTTAGAGCACTTATTCAATCCGTTTTTCACCACAGATCAAAAAGGTACTGGCTTGGGGTTATATTTATCACAAGCATTTTGTGAGGCCAATCAGACTCGCTTACTTTATATTCCTGAACATAAAAAAACCTGCTTTCGCTTAATAGCGCCTTCTGTGGGCTCTAGTAAGAATATTATGAATGAGAGATAAAATGCTCTATACGTAAGGTTTGTTTAGGGCGTGTTTGCCCCTCGTTAAGGCGCGAGCATTACCATCACTTTACGCCTTGTCTGGAGCCGTTTTAATGATCAGCAGTTCCTATTTGTAAATATTCAACATATTGTAAATATCAAACATGTCCTAACTAGAAATTGCTATTTTTTTAAATTTTGTAGACATAAATACGATGAGATGATGTATGACAACAACCGCGCTAGTCGTTGATGACGAAGTAGATCTATGCAGATTAATGCAAATTACTTTGACTAAAATGGGGATAAAAAGTGATGTGGCTTATACTCTGTCACAAGCAAAATCCTACTGGCAAGATAATGATTATGATTTTTGCCTGACCGATTTAAATCTACCTGACGGCTCAGGACTAGATTTGGTAAAAGAAATCAATGGCAGCTCTAGCACCCCTGTCGCTGTAATTACTGCGCATGGTAGTATGGACTTGGCTATCGAGGCGTTAAAGTTAGGTGCTTTTGATTTCGTCAACAAACCACTAGAACTACCGCGTTTACGACAGTTAGTAGAGAACGCTTTAAAGGTTATTCATCAAGACAGTGAATCAACCAGCACACCTGAATCTTCGGCTGAACAAAAAATGTTGAACAGTAGGCTTATCGGTAACTCTGCTGTGATGCACCCTCTTAAGAACACTATTTTAAAACTAGCACGCTCACAAGCACCTGTATTTTTATCGGGCGCTTCAGGCACGGGAAAAGAAGTAGTTGCGAGACTGATTCACGACCTAAGTCCTCGTAGGGATGGTAGTTTTGTACCAGTCAACTGCGGTGCCATTCCTTCAGAGCTAGTAGAGTCAGAGTTTTTTGGTCACAAAAAAGGCAGCTTCACAGGCGCTGTTACTGACAAGCAAGGACTGTTTCAACAAGCAAATGGCGGTACCTTATTTTTAGACGAAGTCGCAGATCTGCCTTTAGCAATGCAAGTAAAACTACTGCGTGCCATTCAAGAAAAGACAGTGCGAGCCATTGGTGATACTAAAGAGATACCTGTCGATATCCGTATCCTATCCGCCACTCATAAAAACTTAAACAGCCTAGTACAAGACGGAGCCTTTCGACAAGATTTATATTATCGCATTAATGTGATAGAGCTAAAGCTACCCACGCTTAATGCTCGCCGTGATGACATTCCTGTTTTGGCTGAGCATTTCTTGGCAATGATTGCTAGTGAATGGCAGTTAGAAACGGTACCGTCCTTAACGGTAGATGCCTGCACGCGCTTACAACATCATAATTTCGCCGGTAATGTTCGCGAGCTACGTAATATTCTTGAACGTGCAGTCACGCTAGCAGAAAAATCAACTATTGATACCATTCACTTAGGCCTTGCTGATATCGACACTCATCAGGACATTACAAATATGCACAGTCCTGAGAATACAAACAATGCAGACTTACCAGAACCAGAAATAACTCATAAAACAGCCAATCAAACGCTAGAAAGTAGCGAAACACGTCTCCATTCAGCACA
This sequence comes from Psychrobacter sp. AOP7-B1-24, assembly GCF_052376215.1. NCBI lineage: Bacteria > Pseudomonadati > Pseudomonadota > Gammaproteobacteria > Moraxellales > Moraxellaceae > Psychrobacter > Psychrobacter sp. AOP7-B1-24. The sequence continues at coordinate 33,256 of NZ_JBQSVL010000021.1, read as the reverse complement.
AACTACTCAGGTCCCGCAAACAACGACCAATTTGCATCCATATCGTACTAATATTCAACACTTCCCTAATATGATACAGCCGTCAACTAGTAATCCTATAGAACCATTGAGTGAAGGCAGTCAGGATTGCGATCACAACACCGCCATTCATCAAGCTACGCAAAAAAAGGATGGCGAGCAAATCAGGCCAAACGAACTACCAGACGGACAGCTGCCATCTGAAGGGCTAGAGAACTACCTACAAGAGCAAGAAAAGCAGTTAATTATCACCGCACTTAAACAAACTGGTTGGAATAAAACTCAGGCAGCTGAACTTCTAGGCACAACTTTTCGCTCTTTACGCTATCGCATGAAAAAATTAGAAATAGCCGAGGATCAATCCGAATCATAACATCTCAAACGTTATGATTCATGGTTAGCGATTCATGGTTGGCAATGTTGACACAGGCCCTCTGTCAACAACCAGAACTTAACTACTTTTTTTGTCTATCATTTTATCAACCTTAGCAGGCTTACGAACAAAACGAATGCCCGAAGCTAATGCTCTGGTTTCTAAGAGAGTTAGCGCTTGTTGCTCCCAAGTACCTTCATTACCTGATAAGGTCACATCAGGTTTTACACCGATACCGTCTATCTTTTTACCTGATGCTGTCATATATTTCGCAACGGTGAGCTTGACAGCTTGTTCATCATTTAGTGGAATCACTGACTGTACCGAGCCTTTACCATAACTCACTTCACCAACGATAGTAGCACGCTTTTGCGCCTGTAAACTGCTGGCCAACACCTCAGCTGCTGATGCTGAGTAGCGGTTTTGCAACACCACTAATGGCAATGATTCAAGTAATGCTGCACCTTGAGTCGAGAGCGTACGTGAATCACTTTGACGTGCTTTTACTTGCACTACATCCGTATCAGTCATAAACAAACTAGCAACGCTCACCGCTGATGTTAATACGCCACCTGGGTTATCACGCATGTCTAACAAGATACCGCATATGGGTGCCTCTAAATCAATTAAGCTTTCTAACAGTTTTTCACGACTGTTGTTTTGAAAAGCCGGTAACTTGACAATGGCAATACCGTTGATCAGCTTTGCTTCAATGACTTGAGGGTGACTATTATTACGCTGTAACGTAGTCGTGTGTTTACGACGCCCAGCAGTTGAAGTCACAATATCTACTTGTGTACCAGCAATCCCTGTTAGGAGCTGCTGGACGTCATTACTTTCTTTGTTTGCATCCAGTTTAAACTCATCAACTTGATGCAAATAGTCGCCAACAGCAATGCCTTTTTTATCAGCAGGTGAGTTATCGCTAACCTCTGTGATTACCCAGTGTCCAGATGTGGATTGATAAGTGACTTTAATACCAACATCGCCGACATCACCTTCTGTAAAAGCACGCAGGTTTTCATAGGCTTCAGCATCCAAAAATTCAGCATGACTGTCAAGCTTGGTGAGCATTCCACTCATTGCATTACTAAAAAGCTCTTCATCATTCACCGTATCAACATATTCACGGCGTACTAAATCCACTACGGCGACAAACGTCTTAAGCGTCTCTGGAGAAATGGCATTTAATGATACTTGTGCAACTTCAGGCGGAATACTGGTATCGATATCATCCATATCATCAGTTAAGGCTGTTTCATCTGGAATACTATCTATCAAGTCATCAGGCTCATCTGCAGCTTCGAGCATATCAGCAATATCTGATAAATTACCAATATCATTTCCGGTAGCTATTTCATCATCATTTAGACTAATCAGCTGTAGACCTGCCGTAGGACTATGAGTCGTGTCAGTTGCCTCTAGTGTTGCTGCCTGTGCGTACATACTAACCGTACTTAATCCAAGCAAACCTATTATCAATACAGGCTTAAAGACAATAGGTGCGCTTGATAAGCTTATCATTGGCTTGCCCAATCGTTTAAACACAGACGAGCGTATAAAATAGAAAGGATGCATAAGATAACTCATTTAAATAATAGAATGTACAAAATCATTGTTAATGATGTATTCATCGATATATGTCTCACAACATAACACCAAGCATAGGCTTAAGACTAGACTAGTATTGCACGTAATTTAGGCAAAATGTATCGAAAAAAAAGGAAAGATAGCTGGTATCTCTCCTTTTTTATAACTATAAACGATACTAATATACTGACAGAATATAAAGACTAAAATCACTCAGCAATAGATCATGACACTGGAAGCAATAAACTTTTACCTGTCATTTCAATTGGTATTTCGAGATCCATCAGTGCCAAAATAGTAGGAGCAACATCGCTCAGCTTACCACCACTACGCACTTGCAACTTCTTATCACCCACATAAATCAAAGGCACTAATTCAGTGGTATGCTGCGTATGTACTTGCCCACTTTCATAATCTTGCATCTGCTCACAGTTACCATGGTCAGCTGTGATAAGCATATCACCACCAGCTGCTCGCACTGCTGCCGCCACACGACCCACACATACATCTAGCGCCTCAACAGCTTGGACAGCAGCATCAAATATACCTGTATGACCAACCATATCACCATTGGCATAGTTCACTACGAGTGTATCATATTGACCAGACTCAATCGCTTCTACCAATTTATCTGTTACTTCAGGTGCGCTCATTTCAGGCTGTAAATCATAGGTAGCCACATCTGGAGAAGCTACTAAAATACGAGTCTCGCCTTTATACTCGTCTTCACGACCACCACTAAAGAAAAACGTCACATGGGCATATTTTTCTGTTTCTGCGATACGCAGCTGTGTTTTACCTTGGTCTTGCAAGTACTCGCCAAGTGTATTTGTCAAGGATGTTGGGTAATAAGCGATACTGGTTTTTGAATTATCAGCCAACACATCTGAATATTTAGTCAGCATCACAAAAGCTGCAAGTTTCGGTTGTTTATTACGAGCAAATCCAGGAAACTCATGATCTGGCAGTACAAATGCTTGGGCAATTTCACGAGCACGATCAGCACGGAAATTCATAAAAATAAGCGCATCATTGTCGTCGACAGTATATGGTACCTCATCACGTCCAATCACAGTGGTTGGACTAACAAACTCATCCGTCTCACGTGCTTTATAAGCAGCTTGCACTGCACCATCTGCACGAGTAGCTAAACGATCGGCCTTACCTTCAGTGATAAGCTCATAGGCTTTTTGGACTCTATCCCAGCGATTATCACGATCCATCGCATAGTAGCGACCAATAATGCTCGCAATCTGTACTCGACCACCTTCATAATGCTCATTGAGTTTATTAATATGCGTGCGTAGACGGTTTATATACTTATCGGCAGACTTCGGCGGTGTATCACGCCCGTCTAAAAAACAATGGACGAAGACATTTTTGGCACCATGTACCAATGCTGAATGACACATTGCTTCGATATGGTCCTGATGAGAATGCACCCCACCATCTGATAATAGCCCCATGATGTGTACATTACCACCAAGCTCATTTGCAGCTTTAACAGCATTTACCAACGCTTCGTTTTTATAAAACTCACGATTAGACAGCTCGCTTGAAATACGAGTGGAATCTTGATAAAGAACACGGCCAGCGCCCAAGTTCATATGCCCAACCTCTGAATTACCAAATTGACCATCTGGTAAACCAACGTCTTCTCCTGAAGCTGATATTAGCCCATGCGGATACTGCTGATAAATCTTATCTAAATTTGGCATATCAGCAGCCGCAATCGCATTATCTTTGTCTTCTTCACGATTTCCAAAACCATCTAGTATCATTAAGACATGCGGTATTTTTTTATTATTGATTTGAGCCTGACTATCATTAAGAGATTCTGATTGATGGTTATTATGGGTCATGAATTACCGCTCCTCAAGTGAATGAACGCCTATAATGCTGTATTAGGATATCTAAAGCCTTCTATCTTAACACACATCTTAAAATAGCTGAAAAACCACCCTTACAAACCCGTAATTATAAGCTAGCAACACTGATCATTTACTCAGAATAGGCTTAAAAATCAGCATCAATAATACCTAACATCAAACCTAAAGTAGCAATCTGTAAATCGTACTTGCAATCACCCAAACCATTGGTTAAGATAATTATATTCTGAAGTGTTGGCTAGTAGATGTTTATTCCCTGAGCCGATAATGCTTTACCAGGATGTGGTACCTATTGTTTCAATGCGTATGCCTGCACCGCTTGCGGTGTATCAGGAAACCTACAGAGGCAATGACGCATCCGCCCTGAACTTCACGGTTCATGGGTCACCATCTTGCGGCGGCACTTCGGTTGTTATATTCAGTTTTGACCTTTTTAAGTATCACGAATGAGCTTATAATTAATCGGTTAGAACCAACAAAAGCCCCTTTTGTCGATGACAAAGGGGGCTTTTTTTATACCTATCTGTTAATCATTATTCATCATTGGCAGATTTAGTGATTTTTTTCACATCTTTAGGAATATTTTTGGCAGTACCATCTACAGTTGTGTGTTGTTTGAAAACATCACCAAACGGGTTTTGTTGTTTCTGACCAAATGGATTTTGACCATTCGTGCCACCTGCTCCGCCAAATGGGTTCTGGCCACCCATACCGCCGAACGGATTTTGCCCACCGCCCATTTGCCCACCCATCTGCTTGGCCATCATTTCCATCATTTTTTGCTGATTGTTCATGACGTAATTATTGGCAAAGTCTTTAAGCTTCTTTTGCACTGGTGGTAATATAACTAGTAACGCAAGAAAATCGCTGAGCACACCAGGAATAAGGAGTAAAATACCCGCTGCTGCCATCGCGACACTCTTAATCATGGTCGATTCTTGCGGACGCATTGATGGGTTCATCATGCCACCAGCTTTCATCTGCTGTGCCATTGGATTAAGCGCGGCCAGTCCTTTACGCATTAATGAGATACCGATGACAGCGGCTACAATAAACCACATGAATACCCACCAGCCGCTCATAAATTGAGCAAGCAAATACCATAGTAGCATCTCGATAATAAACCAAACGATGGCAATACCAACTATCTGACCCATAAAGTGTCGTCCTTTAAAATAAAAATCAATAAATTGAGTGCCATGCAAATTAAGATGGCTAACATATGATGTATATGGGGATTGATTGCTATACTATCAAACTATAGGCTAATTTTTAAGCTGTATAGTCGGTACAATATTGTTTGGATATAAATAAGACAAGTAAAAGTATTAAAAATAGTAAGTTAAATGGGTCTGACACCCTATCCGATTTCTATGGAATTAAATATAAAACACAATGTAAGTAAGACGGAATATTATGGCAATTATTATCGGAATTGACCCAGGTTCACGCATGACGGGGTATGGCATCGTACAGCAAACTGGGGACAAACTCACTTATATTGACGCAGGTACGATTCGTACAGATACTAAAGAGATGCCTGAACGCCTTAAACGTATTTTTAATGGCTTAACTCGTATCACACAGCATCATTTGAAATATGCCGACGAGCCTATTTATACCGCTATTGAGCAGGTGTTTATGGCTGAAAATCCAGACTCTGCACTTAAGCTTGGACAGGCACGAGGTGCAGCGATTGCTGCTATGGTGGCCTTAGATTTAGAAGTGTCAGAATATACCGCACGTCAGATTAAACAAGCCGTTTGTGGGTATGGTGCAGCAGCAAAAGAACAAGTACAGGAAATGGTTTGCCGGATATTATCTTTAGATGTGGTACCGCAGCAAGATGCCGCTGATGGTCTTGCCTGCGCTATCTGTCATGCGCACTCAAGCCATTCGATGAATAAATTACTACTGAACAGCGCTATGCGTGGGCGCGGTGCTTCTAAGAAAAAAGGCCGCTGGCGTTTGACCGAAGAAGACTTGGGGAATTTACGTTAAATATAGAGACTGTTGAACATTCAAATATTAGGGCTGCCAACACCACATTTGAGTGTTCAATAGACCATAAACAACCACAAAAAAACACGCGTCTGTATAGCGCGTGTTTTTTAATTAAACGGCAAACTTAGTAAAAGTTAAAACCAATACGTTTGACCGAAACACTCATATAATCTAGGGTGTGTCTTCATTTTAAAAATGGTGATAAAAATGAGATAAATTGCCGTCAAACAAGGAAAATAGCGCAGATAATATCGAGATATTAGTCAGCTATTTGACACCGTTTGGCAAGATTTAGCCATTTTTAGTCCATTTAGATGACTATCGATTGAGGACACGCCCTAGACTTAAGATTACTCCGCTACCGAGCTTTGAATAACTGCGTCCAAGACATAAGCGTATTCTTTACCTGATGCATTTGAAGCATTGACTTCTGTTCCATCACTGTTACTTAGTCGGTAGCGCTGTAGACGTAATACTTCATCATGCATGCTATCATGCTGGTAGCCATCGATCTCACCAGTAAATACACTCCATTCGCCTTCACTGATCTTAATACCCTGATTATTATAAGTAATCGGTTTAACTCGCAAGCACATCTGTGCGTCACTGTCTGCACACGGTATCATATCAGCGCTTACCGCCCAAAATACGGCCTCACCCTTGCTATTATACTTAGCTTGTGGTGTGAGCTCACCTTCCCAAACCAAGGTAACTGAGTCGTTGGTTACTTGCGTCAATATTGGTGTATCATCTTTAGAAACATCACTATCTGTCGCAAAAACTAGCTGACTATCACCTTGCAGCAGCTGACTTAAGCTGTTTTCGGCCTGATCAAGATCACCACACGACATCTTGGTACTCATGCTGTCGTCAATAGTTAAGGCAGAACCTTGAAGCCGATACACAGCACTCATAGTGTTACACCCGACACTATAATTTAAGGTGTTTTGACCTTGGTATTGATTGAATGACAAACGTACTTGGTTAGTGATTTGCATCAATGTATCTAGTGGTTGATCGCTACTATCGGCTGCAGATACAAGCGTCCAACGATAACGTGAAAGATTATGAATCATGGCTTCTTCAGCATTCATTTCTTTCACTGTTACTTTATCTTCTCCAACCATGACATTAGATATGATGTCACCATCCATAGCATCAGTATTATCTGTCTTTCTCGTGACTTTGTTAGCATCATCTACTGCCATACTTTCACTGGGTGTAGAAGAGCCTTGACAGGCACTTAGTGCCACACTGGCTGCCAACAAACTGGACACACAGATCAAACTAATAGGTCGTTTTTTAACAGACAATGCCATAACAATCATACCTTGTAGCTATTCATATACATCATAATTATCCTTTTTTATAAGTCTAAATAACTGATGATACCAGCTTAAATATAGTGTAAATGCCTACATACTATAGCGCTAGTGACTATTTTGGTTGTAACAAAGTGTTTGATTTTATAGTTTCATAGTAACTATTATTCTATATACCGCCATAAAAAAGCCTTGAATAGTTGATACTACTATCGACTACCAAGGCTGACGACGATAAATCATTTGTTAACTTGAACGTTTTATTTATGCATCTTTGTGAGCAAGTTTGGCTTTCGCCATATTTTTAATACTAAAGCGCTCATTCATCATTTGATAAAAACGAGCAAGATTCTCACCCTGTTCATTAGGATCTACTTTCAGTACTTTTCCAAAGTCTAAACCTATATATAGAACAATATCAGCAAAACTCAATTGCTCACCAACTAGATACTCACGGCCTTCTAATATGTTTTCAAAATACGCAAGTGTTTTGATCCCTCGTGCGATAGAGGGTGCGACAAACTCTGGCACTTGCTCAATACGTTGGGCTTTAGCCGGATTGCTATGTTGAAACGCCAACATGAAGTTATATAATACTTCAAACTCTGCAATGCGGCGCATAGAACATACTTGTGCACGTTGTATGACATCGTTACCCATCACGGAGCGCTCACCATAAACGCGGTCGAGGTATTCGCAAACTGCTTGGGAATCATTGAACACAGTGCCATCAGACAAGGTTAGCACTGGTACAGTCCGCATCGGATTCATTTTAGTAAATTCATCTGAATTCTGCTCATTAGCAGCGAAATCAATATCAATAACCTTGATATCATCAATATCATCAACATCAATGCCTTTTGACGCTAATAAGATAAGTGCCTTACGTGGGTTCGGTGCTGTACGAGTGACGTATAATTTTTTCATGACAAACTCCTTGTAAGTTGGATTCAAAGCGACTCAGCGCTGATAGACTTTGTTATGGTTATCGTACTATAGCGTATAGTTCAGAATATCAACACGCTATATAACAGTTATAGCCTACTATGCTCATCATAGCAAAACCTGATAATGCTTGTTATATAAATAGTAAAAAGCCCCATAACATTACGTTACAGGGCTCATCATTTCTAATTACAAGACTGCTACACCTTATCTATTTGGTGCAGGTGTGGTACGCAGATAAGGTTTAACCTCTGTATAACCTTTAGGGTATTTAGCAGCAATTTCTTCGTTCTTGACACTTGGTGGAATGATCACATCATCACCATCTTTCCAATCTACTGGTGTTGCAATGTTATATTCATCAGACAGTTGTAGCGCGTCAATAACACGAAGAATCTCATCAAAGTTACGACCACAGCTGGCTGGATACGTTAAGATTAAACGGATCTTTTTGCTTGGATCAATAATAAACACGCTACGCACGGTGTGCGTGCTATCAGCATTGGGATGCATCATGTCATAGAGTTCAGCGACGTCTTTGTTTGGATCTGCAATGATTGGGAAGTTAAGCGCCGTACCTTGCGTTTCTCCAATGTCTTTTGCCCAAGCATGATGGTCGTCTATACCATCAACTGAGATGCAGATTGGTTTAACACCACGCTTTTGAAACTCACCATTCAGTGCAGCAGCGCGGCCAAGCTCAGTGGTACAAACTGGCGTGAAATCCGCTGGATGTGAGAAAAAAACAACCCAGTTATCACCTGCCCACTCGTGGAAATTGATATCGCCATCTGTGGTGGTCGCGTCAAAATTTGGTGCTATATCGCCTAAACGTAAATGTGCCATGATTCATTCCTTATTTATGTTTATTGGTGAGCCTTGATACCCATTGCTATAAAAGGCTATCAATTCACTCTATTATTATCATCATTGATATACTCAGTTATCAAAATAATGCTAAGCATACCAGTCAAAAACTCACTTTATATTAACAAACTGGTTATTAATGTCTTGTGACGGATTGTAATGCGCTTATTCTGTTTATCACTAACTAAACCAGTATATACTTAGAGAATTAATTACACCACCATCCCTGCATCCCACAAACAAAATTCACCAAATTTACCTCGTTTGCTTGTGCCACCAGCTGCTTTTCCTGCCTCTGTAAGTAGCAAATCACCTTCTTGTTCTTGTAAATACCCAGCTGCTAGCAATTTATCATTTAGCTCTTGTGTCTTAAGACCCAATTCTTTAGCAAGCTTGGCCGTCGTTAGTTTAGAATAATTTGGTGTCACCACTTCTGTGGTAGATTTCGCCGTTGTATTAACATTTGTATTAGTCATAGTATGACTAGAGGTGACTTTATTATCACTCCTACCATCAGCTGCTGTTACTTTTTCAAGCGACATTCGCACCTCCTCACTGATACGAATAATACGCTGCGCTTCTTCATAGGTATCGGCATAGAGCTTAGCATCTTCATTACGGTAAATAAGCACGCCCATTTCATTATTATTAACTTGGCTAAACTCATAAAGGTTTAAACTGGTAATGATGCATTCATTTTCATTGAGATAGCATTTGGCATGTAAGTTTTTACAAAAGCTAGTACGAATAAAGGTTAGATTTTTGAGCCAATTTATCTCCTCAGGGTGTAGATCATTTTTACCATAAACGATTCTAATATCAATTTTAAGACGGTTACGATCTTCTAGTAGCTCTTTAATACGTTCATTCAGCTTTAAATACGGACTAATAATGATCAATCTATCAGAAGCGTTTTTAATCAACTCTTCTAAATGATAAGTCGTACCACTACTATTTAAGAACTTTGCCATTTTTCATTCCTAACATCTACTATTAAAAATTGTGCTTATTCACAAAAAAAGCCCATCTCTAGACTACTAGAAATGGGCATGCTTGAAAACTACTATTGTTCAGTATTTTATCAAATAAATGATAAGTAAGTGATTATCTCGGCATTAAACAGGTTTATAGCTATCACGTAAGCTAACAATTTGGTTAAAGACCGGTTTATCCGTGCTGTGGTCTTCGCTATCAGAGATGAAATAGCCTTCACGCTCAAATTGAAAACGCGTGCCAGCATCAGCATTGGCAAGTGATGGCTCAACCACGGCATTTAGTTCAGTCAACGAGTTAGAATTCAATGCTTGATGGACGTCAGCGACGCCGCTTGGGTCTTCTACACTAAATAGCTGCTCATACATACGCACGGTTGCTGGAACGCCTTGACTAGCCGATACCCAGTGGATAACACCCTTAACCTTACGGCCTTCAGGATTTTGACCCAAAGTAGACGGATCAATGGTGGCTTTTAGTTCGACCACATTGCCAGCTTCATCCGTAATATGATCAGTCACTGCCAACACATAGGTGTTACGTAGGCGAATCTCTGGCTTTTCTGGTGACAAGCGTTTGTAGCCTGCTGGCGGTACAATCTCGTAATCGCCTTGGTCGATATATATGACCTCAGTGAATGGGATTTCACGCTCGCCCATATCGACATTAGGGTGATTTGGCTGCGTCAACCATAAGGTTTCCGCGGCATCATCAAAACGCGCGTTGACGCCATCAGCTTTTAGCGATTCCCAACTACCAACTGCTTCCGCAAAGTTTGTAATGGTTACCTTTAACGGTTTGAGTACTGCCATACCACGTGCAGTCGTCGTCTCTAACGATTGACGAATACTAAACTCTAATAAGCGAAAATCAACCACACTATCTACCTTTGTCACACCTACGCGATCACAAAAATCACGTAAACCTTCTGGCGTATAGCCACGGCGACGCATACCAGCGATAGTCGGCATACGTGGATCATCCCACCCACTAACAATATTTTCATCTACAAGCTGCTTAAGTTTGCGTTTACTGGTCAACGTATGATCCACATTTAAACGGCTAAACTCATATTGATGCGGTGGTACATCAAAGCCAATTTTTTCGATGACCCAGTCATAGAATGGGCGATGATCTTCAAACTCTAATGTACACAATGAATGAGTAATGCCTTCGAGTGCATCAGACAGCGGATGTGCAAAATCATACATCGGATAAATACACCATTTATCACCCGTTTGATGATGCGCTTGATGCATGACGCGATAGATGACAGGGTCGCGCATGTTCATGTTGGGGCTTGCCATGTCAATTTTGGCACGCAGCACCGCTTTCCCTTCAGTATATTTACCCGCTTTCATATCATTAAAGAGCGCTAGGTTTTCTTCAACGCTAGCGTCACGATGTGGTGATGACGTGCCAGCCTCATTAAATGAGCCACGGTTATCTTTCATTTGTTCAGGCGATTGCAAGTCAACATAGGCATCACCTTGCTCAATCAACTGTACTGCCCATGCATGTAGCTGATCAAAGTAACCTGAAGCATGGTGTGCGTCACCTGCCCAGTCAAAACCTAACCATTTCACATCATTTTCAATATTGTCGATGAAATCTTGCTTTTCTGCAGTTGGATTGGTGTCATCAAAACGTAAATTACAAACACCACCAAACTCCTCAGCCACACCAAAATTTAAACAGATAGACTTTACATGACCTAAATGCAAGTAGCCATTCGGCTCAGGCGGAAAGCGCGTCACGATTTGTTGCTGTTTTTGCGCATTGACATCGTCACGAATGATATTACGAATAAAATCGTTTTTTTGTTCGTCTTTTTGTGCATTGTTGCTTGAGTTATCACTCATCGGGCATTGCTCCTAACGCAAATTATCAGTTCACGATGCGTGCCATCACACATCATGGAATATTCAAACCAAACCATTAAAAACAGGTCATCAAAAAACTATAATAAAAAGGGATAAAGTTGCGTTATTCTATCAGCTTTTGCAAAGGCATTAACAGCCTGATACATGACACAGACTAAAAAAGCCGTTAGACTAGCCATAACTTTTTAACCACCAACTTTTAGCCACCACTTGACAGCGTCACTTGAGGCGCTGCAACCAACAAGGAATATCACATGGTAGACATGCCACCAGTAGTAGAACTAGACACCAATATGGGTGCGATCGTTATCGAACTCAATGCAGAAAAAGCACCAAAAACCGTAGAAAACTTTTTGAACTATGTAAAATCTGGTCAGTATGACGGTACTATCTTTCATCGCATCATTGATGGTTTCATGATTCAAGGCGGCGGAATGGACGCTGAAATGAACGAAAAACCAACCAATGCACCAATTGAAAACGAAGCTGACAACGGTCTAAAGAACGATGCTGGTACGATTGCGATGGCACGTACACAAGACCCACATTCAGCGACTAGCCAGTTCTTTATAAACGTAAAAGACAATGGCTTCTTAAATCACACTGGCAAAAACATGCAAGGTTGGGGCTACACCGTATTTGGTAAAGTAACAAGCGGCATGGACGTCATCGAAAAAATGAAAGGCGTTCCTACTGGTCGTTTCGGCATGCATGCTGATGTACCAAAAGAGCCAGTAGTGATCAACTCAGCGACTATTGTCTCTCAGTAGTAATTGACAGTTAATTGTTATTTGATAGATATTATTCAGTAAGCACTTATTCAGAGAGTATTTTAAAAAATGCACTCTTATAAGTCACAAGGATAAGGATAAATGCAAAGTTTTGACCATCTAATTACCACCCGCCCTCATGAGGTGCGACAAGTATTGATTAGCGATTTGCATTTATCGCCTGAAGAGCCTGCCTTAGTGCAGGCTTTTTTGGCACTGCTCGATGACTGCCTTGCGCTACCGGCGCTGGAACGCTTATTTATTTTAGGCGATTGGTTTGAGGCGTGGCTCGGTGATGACGTTTATTTATCACTATCAGAAGACGAGCGCCAAGAAAATTGGCTCACACCACTTATTATCAAGTTAAAAAAACTCCGCATCAGTGGTTGCGAAGTTTTGGTAATGCATGGCAATCGTGATTTTTTACTGGACTATTCATTTTGTAATCTGTTCGGTGGTGAGCTTATTTATGAGCCATACACCCTAAATATTGGACAACAAACTTATCGCTTAGAGCATGGCGATGCGCTCTGTACCGATGATAAAAAATATCAGTTTTTTCGCAAAATAATGCGCAACCGTTTAACGCAGTGGTATCTACTGAATAAATCGTTAGAAAAGCGCTTGGCTATCGCTGAGAAAATGCGCCGAAAAAGCCAGCAGAATAATGCCAATAAAGCCACTCATATTATGGATGTCAACGAAGACGCTGTAATACAGGCAATAACTGATAGTGATGCTCTATTGCATGGGCACACGCATCGTCCAGACATTCATCAGGCGACTGCTGATAAGAAACGTTATGTCTTAGGCGATTGGCGACTGTTAGATAAAAACACGCGCAAACCGAAAGTCAGTGCGGTGATTGGCGCAGTGACAGGCGACGAAAATACACATGATAGCTTTAGTAGTAAAAATGCTGAATTTGAATTGGTTGAGTTTAAAGCACTTGTTTGATATATGTTTTAAGTATACTTCAGATATAGAAAAGGGGCAGCTCACTTATGAGTTGACCCTTTTTATTTCGTCACTATTGGCTTGTATCTAAAACGCTTTACGTTTTAAGGAATCAACTTAAAAAAGTGCTGACGATAATGCTTTAGCTCACGAATAGAGTCGCGAATATCGTCTAGCGCTAGGTGACTGCCACCTTTTTCAAAGTTTCGTAAAATATCAGGGCGCCAGCGGAAGCATAGCTCTTTGATTGATGAAACATCGAGATTACGATAATGGAAAAAGCGTTCAAGCTCTGGCATTTGACGTGCCATGAAACGGCGATCTTGGCAAATTGAGTTGCCACACATTGGTGATCTACCACTATCGACCCATTTATTTAAAAACTTAATGGTCTCTGCTTCTGCTTCTGCCAATGTCACCGTACTACGGCGTACACGATCGACCAATCCTGATTGACCATGTTGCTTGGTGTTCCAGTCATCCATCTTATTTAAGACTTGGTCCGATACTTTGATAGCAAACACAGGACCTTCAGCAAGTACGTTCAAATCTTCATCAGTGACAACAGTAGCAATCTCGATAATTTCATCGTTTAAGGTATCCAGTCCGGTCATCTCTAGGTCAATCCATACCAACCCTTTTTTGCCTTGGTTTCTGATTTTGATTTTATTGGGATGGTCATCGGTACTCATATTTTGTCCTATGGTCAATAAATTTTGGCACAATGTTATAGTCGATTCAATTTAAAAGTAGTACAAGGCAGCCGAGTGTAGATGTATATCTAACACTTCAAACGAGGTTAACGCTGCAATAATTTTATAGTGGAATGACTATAGTACAACGTTAGCGCAATTTTAACTAAATAAACCATCTATAAATGGTCATGCTCAAATGATGTTATTTTGCGCTTGCTAATTTATAATGTGTTTAAAAATTAAAACATTACAAAACCACCGTCTGGTATAGGCGCTTTAGGCTGTATGTTAGCAAATTTTCACGCTACACTTAGCAATATTTTTTTAATAGGTCAAAACCCATGGCATTAATCAGGCAGCGCAAACTGACCAAACAACAGATTCGTCGCATCGATAAACAACAATTAGACAGTCAAGACAGTATCGATGACAGTTTGATGGATGGCGTGGTCATGGCGCATTATGGCAAACAACTGGAAGTACAGGTCACTAGCTTGCCGGCTGTGATACCTTTACAGCCAGAGATTGCCCCTGACGATCCTGAGCCGTTTTGGCAGACGCTTGAATTAAATGATATTTGGCGCTGTCACGTACGTACCAACCTACCAATGTTGGCCGCAGGTGATCAAGTACGCTGGACTGCGGACTCTAATACAGGTTTTGGACGTATTGAGTCCGTCAAACCACGTAGCTCACTTGTGTCCCGTCCTGATCGCTATCATAAGCTCAAACCTGTCGCCGCCAATGTTGATATTTTGGCCATTGTTTTTGCCCCATTGCCTGCTGCAGCGCCAACGCTTATTGATCGTTATTTAGTCGTTTGTCACCACGCTGGTGTAAAGCCGTTATTGGTGCTCAACAAAGCTGATTTATTGGCAGCAGAAAACGACGTCGATACCAATGAACTACTAGCACAGTATGCCGCACTCGGTTATGAGAGCGTGCTTACGTCAGTAGACTGTCCCGAAAATATTGCAGACAGTACTGACCAGCAAGGACTTGATGAACTAAAGCAGTATATAGACAAAAAGCTGGTTATTTTCGCTGGTCAATCCGGCGTCGGCAAAAGCAGCCTGATCAATGCACTATTGCCAAAGTCAGCACAGAGCGTCAATATTATTTCTGAGAACTCAAAACTCGGTCAGCACACCACGACCACCAGCCGTTTACTACCTTTTCACCCAAATGATTTGACACAAGGCGGTATCGTCGATACCCCTGGTATTCGTGAGTATGGTATTTGGCACTTAAGTCCCGACGACATTATCTCAGGCTTCATAGAGCTTGCACCACTCGCAGGTGATTGCCAGTTCCGTGATTGTCGTCATACTCATAACAGTAAAGGCTGTGCATTGTGGCAAGCAGTGGCTAACGGTGAGGTATTACAGCGCCGTGTCGAAAACCTTGTCACTCTCAGAGAAGAAGCAGATACCAAGCCTTATTAAGGTCTTATTAACGCTTAACTGCTAGGTTGTCTATCACACGTTTACTCTGGATGGTCTAATCGGTATAATAGCGCCTTGTTCAATATCGTTAGGCTGATGTCTCAGCTTAATAGAACACTTATTTTCTTGGAGGTATGGTTTGGAACGTGCGCTGGATTTTTTGGGCAATCACCCGTTTTTATTTGGTATATTAGCCGTACTTGCCGTCATGTTTTTTACGATTGAAAGCAAGCGTAGCGGCAAAAAAATATCGCCCAACACTCTTGGTATGATGGTGAACTCGCAAAATGCGCAGCTTATCGATATTCGTGAAAAAAAGAAGTTTGAATCAGGTTATATCCAAGGCAGTCGTAACATACCTTTCACTGTGCTAAAAGATCGCCTAGAAGAGATTCGCGCGATTGAGCAGCCAGTGATTATTATCTGTGATATAGGCGTGCAGGCAGGTGCTGCGATTCAAATGATCGGTAAAGATGATGTCTACCGTTTAGAAGGTGGTGTCGGTGGTTGGCAGAGCTCTGGTATGCCGTTGGTCGGTGTGACAAAAGCCAAATCAAAGACCAAAGGTAAAACGAAGCCTAGCCTGCATAAGTAGAATAGCACTCTACCAGTATCAATTATTAATAGTGGATTGGTCATGGCAATTAAAAGACACCTTATCAATGGGTGTCTTTTTTTGTGATATTTATGCTCATCTGCCGTACTTTTATGCGACAACATCTTGAATTCGCGATGCTCATCCCCACTGTAGTAATAAGCAGCACAAAATATATTTACCCTTTACACTAACCCTAAAAACACCATTAGCTGTATCAAAATTCTCTAGTCTACCATGTGTAGTATTTGCACCCATTTTGCTTGCTGAACTCATTTTTGTGAACGGCATTACTTATGGATGACATATTATAACAAGGCGTAAACTATGATATTTTACCAAACTAATTATAATGAATCCCTTGCCTCATACACACTTATAAATAAGGATTTACCATGACTGTATCTGTTAAAGTATATACCACGCCTATTTGTCCATACTGTACAAACGCTAAAAAAATATTACAAAATAAAGGTGTCGATTATGAAGAGATTGGTATGCACGACATAAGCAAAGAAGAGCGCCAAGCATTAATGAAAAAAACCAATAACTATCGTACTGTGCCACAAATCTTCATTGGCGATACCTTTGTCGGCGGTTTTGATGAACTCAATCAAATGAACCAACAAGGTAAGCTAGACGAGTTATTAGCAGGTTAATCTACTACTTTGTCATCTTCAACTATTATGAAGATAGGTAGTGGAACTGGCGATAAAAATATCGAGATGAAATATCCAAACTCAGTCTCGATTTATATTACAATTGTATTTTCTTAATTATTTGATTCAATTTTAGAGGAACTATCATGGCTGAAGAACAAGCACAACCACAATTGGCACTAGAGCGCATTTACGTAAAAGACATGTCACTCGAAGTTCCAGGTGCTGGCGTATTTACCAAGGAGTGGAACCCAGAGCTTGATATCAACCTGTCTAGCAACGCAGAAAAACTAGATGACGATCATTATCAAATCATTTTGACCGTGAGCGTTACAGCAAAAAATGCTGAAGAACCAGCGTTTATCGCTGAAGTTCATCAAGCAGGTATCTTCCTATTGAAAGATATTCCGGAAGACCAAATTGGTCAAATCCTAGGTGCCTACTGCCCTAATGTGCTATTCCCATATGCTCGTGAGGTCATCAGTGATATCGTGACACGTGGTAGCTTCCCACAGCTACTACTTGCCCCTGTAAACTTTGATCAAGCTTACGCGCAAAGCCAACAGCAAGCACAA
This sequence comes from Psychrobacter sp. AOP7-B1-24, assembly GCF_052376215.1. Lineage (NCBI taxonomy): Bacteria > Pseudomonadati > Pseudomonadota > Gammaproteobacteria > Moraxellales > Moraxellaceae > Psychrobacter > Psychrobacter sp. AOP7-B1-24. The sequence goes on along the minus strand of NZ_JBQSVL010000021.1, from coordinate 15,676 downwards.
GTTGGTGCTCAGGGTAACGCTTAGATCTTGGATTGATAATATATCAAGATAACAGCATCTAAAAGCCGTTGACTTATTATGGATGAGTTAGCGGCTTTTTTATGCTCTATTATTTGTGTTTTATTAGACATTCATTCTTTATAGAAACAGCCTTTTTTTATCACTAGGTATAGAAATCGCTAGGTATAAAAAAACCCTGCCAATAAATAATGGGCAGGGTCTGCGCTAGCGTCATCAATTATCTAAAATGAATGATTAGCCTTTTAGTGCTGATAAAATTTGTTGCTTCACATCATCAATACCTTGAGTACCATCAAATTTATCATAGTTAGGCGCATCAGTACCTTCTTTTGCTTTGTCTTGATAAAAACCAACCAAAGCTGATGTCTGCTCATGATAAGTCGCTAAGCGATCACGAATAGTGGCTTCTTTGTCATCTTCACGCTGAATTAATTCTTCACCAGTGACATCATCAAGACCATCTTGCTTAGGTGGATTATGATGGATATGATAAACACGACCAGAACCTGGATGTTGACGACGACCAGACAGGCGGTTAACAATTTCGTCATCAGGCACACTAATCTCGACCACATGATTAATGGCAACACCTGCATCTGCAAGCGCTTGAGCTTGTGGAATCGTACGTGGAAAACCATCAAAGATACAGCCATTTACACAATCAGGCTTGGCGATACGCTCTTTCACTAAGTTAATAATGAGGTCGTCAGAAACTAAGCCACCAGCATTCATGATATCTTTGGCTTTTTTACCCAGCTCGCTACCCTCTTTGATCGCTGCACGCAGCATATCACCTGTTGAGATTTGCGGGATATTATATTCTTTCGAAATAAATTGGGCTTGAGTGCCTTTACCTGCCCCTGGTGGGCCTAGCAAAATAATACGCATCATTATACGATTCTCCTCTTAATAGATAGGATTTTGGGACTAATACAACGTTGGGATTGGTTGTTTGCAAAGCTACCTTACCTTGTGGCTTTGCAAAGCTCAAGTACTTTAATTATTTGCGATGATACGTGACCATGACTTACCTGTTCATATAACACACTTGCACGATACTGTATCTGGCGATAGCGCTTATATTATAGAGTCTCACAGCAAAACAAACCTACAATAGATTGATTGTATTATGGGATTTGTTGATTAATTTCTACATTGACTTCAGTTTGCTCAGGACCAATCACAACAGGGTTTCCTGACAAATCTCCTGACTCTGCAGTGGCTGTACCACTATGGCTAATACGTGCGATGACGGCTAATTGAACTTTATTATCTCGTGCAGATTTTAACGTACGTTCAGGCATCATTGCATCTAAATCACTTAGGCTAATATTGGCTTCGCCCTGCTTAATGACACTGATTGGTAAGCGCTTAGCTGCAAATGGTGGTCCACCATTAACATCTCGTATCGCCACAAACAACACGTCATCACCCTTGACTAAAGGTAACAAGCTAGCACTTACTTTCACAGTGACTTCAACCCCTTCAGACGCTTGCGCACGCTGATCAGCCACACTAGCACTTAACTCATCCAAACTTGCCAGCGCTTGGGTATGGTCACCTGGTTTTGCAGAAATACTATCACGTAGACGCGTAATCCAACCTTGTGCTTCATCGAAGTTACTACTACGGGCTTCACCCATTGCCATGAGCATTTGCGCGCCTTCATGACCTGGATTTTTGGCCAACACACCTTCTAATACTCGGCGACTATTACCATCTAGCTGACCGTTATTAGCAAAAAAGCTAATTTGTGCATAAGTTGTCGCAATCTCTTCATTTTCTGGCGATAGACGATAAGCACGTGACAATGCCTCTAACGCCGAATCTGTCGCTTCTAATGATAAGAACAACTCAGATAGACGCATCCAACGATCTGGGTCATCAGCATGGCGGTATACATTAGTCTGCATGGCACTGATCAGCTGCTGACCATTTTCGACTGCCCAAGCAGGTGGCTGATCAATTTTACCCGTCAACAAATCATCGGCAACCTGAGCAACTTTGTCTTCAGCTGTCCAAAGTTCAAATACAGGTGTACGGTCGCCAACCATCAGATAAGACATACCTGTTAATACAGGCACCCAAACGATAATAATCAGTCGACTTTTAATACCGGGTGTAACCATCGGTGTGACATCACGTTGAGCATCTAGCAGCTGACGCTCAAGCTCAAGTTTTTGATTTTGATAATGACTATCATCAATAGTACCACTATCTTTATCTGTTTTTAGCTCTGCTAAACGCTCGCGAAATACAGCAAGGTTAATATCTAACAGCTGATTGTCTATCTGTTTCTGTTGAGAACGAGGCGCTCTTAACCACGGCATGATAACAATAACAGCAAGTATTAAGGCAATAAGTAAACTTATAGCGATAAATAAGCCCACAGTAGAAAATATGGTCATTTTTTGTCCTCGAGACTTGTGATGTCCTGATCTTTCTTATCATTGCTATCAGCACGTGATAACAAACGATCCAGTTCAGCTTTTTCGGCAGTAGACAGTGCCGTAGCAGTATTATTCACTGACACTCCACTTTCACCACTAGCAACAAGCTGGCGCCGCTTGCTTTGCCAAAACCAGCCTATCAATAAAATGATGAGTAATAATGGCGGAAAAAACCACAATATCCATGTTGATGGGCGTACAGGTGGCTTATAACTGATAAAATCTCCATAACGTTCTTGCATATAAGCACGTATCTCACCATCACTACGGCCGTCTTTTATCAAGTCATAAGTTTTTTGTTTCAGATCTTGAGCAATAGGTGCATCAGAGCCTGCTAAGTTTTGGTTCTGACATTTTGGACAACGTAGCTCTTCAATGAGACCACGATATTGCGCTTCTTGCTGTGGAGAATCAAAATCATAAACCTCAATCGCAGCATAACTGGTCACACTCAATAGACAAGCTATAATAAAACCGGCTAGCGTTAACAACCCTACCTTCATTTGATAAGCAATCATTTACACGCCTCCTCAATCTGACTTAACTCTGGAGTAACGTCGTTATTATTGGCGTCATTGAGTACCATCAAACAAGGCGTAATACGGCTTTGCCAGTTACTTTCATTAATCTCACCAATAATGTGCTGGCGAATAATACCTTCACCATCAACAACGAAAGTCTCGGGCGCACCAGTTAAACCCAAATCTAAAGCAAACTGACCGGATAAATCCTGAATAGACATTGAGAAAGGATCGCCACCTCGGTTCAAATATCCCAAAGCATCACCAATATCGTCTTTATAATTGACACCGACTAAATTGACACCACGCTCCTCTAATTGCATTAGAAAAGGATGCTCAATGATACAGGTAGGACACCAAGAGCCCCATATGTTCATCAAAAAAGGCTGATTGGGCAAATTCGCATTGGTCATGATACGACTGGTATCTGACAATAGCGGTAGCTCAAAATTGGGTACTGGACGTTCAAGCGCGGTATTAGTCACAATTTCTGTCGGCTTACCCAGACGCATGTACAGCATAACGACCAATCCGAAGAAGACAATGAGCGGTATTAAAAACCATAATTTAAGTTGCTTTTTTTTCATGGTTTTACGACTACTTTTCTTATCGTGCTGATCAGGGGTGTAGTTTGATGTACTCATGTTACTTACTTATCCCCCGCCTTTATAGTGGCTGCTTCTAAATCGGCAACAGTCGAAAATCCTGCTTTATTCGCCGCTATTTGTGCAGGCGTCTTGATTTTCTTGATACGATAACGACTATCAAACATGCTCAATAGCGCACCGAACGCCATAATTAGCGCGCCAAGCCATATCCAGCGAATGAGTGGTTTAACATATATACGTACTGCCCATTCATTACTACCTTCGGCAATAGGCTCACCAAGTGCCACATAAACATCACGCATCAGACTGGCATCAATGGCTGCTTCGGTCATCGGCATCATACTGATAATATAATTACGTTTGTCAGGATATAGTGTTGTCACAGCCTCACCATTTTTGGTGATGTCGACTTCAGCTTGCGTAGCATCAAAATTACTGCCTTTGATTTCCTTAAAACCCTTGACGGTAAAGTCATAACCTTGAACATGGACACTATCATTTGGTCCAAGCGCAACATCACGCTCAATGCTCAACGTGCTGGTAAACGCAACACCAATAACCGCTACAATCACACCGATATGAGCGGTCTGCTGACCCCAATAGCTAAGACGTAATTGACGTAAACCCTTGAAGAAACTAGGCGCATTTTTGGTTTTGTCCTTAAAGTCTACTACCATCCAGAACAAGACCCAAAAACTAACTGCCAATGTCACGCCAATATTGAGCATCGCAGACGGACTAACAAAATAGGTGATAATCGCTGCCAATACAATGCTGCTTGCCGCAATAACCGTACCAGAACCCAATAGCGGGCGGCTGTCTTTTTTCCAGCGAATATTGGATCCCATACCCATTGCGACCAATATCAACCAAGTCAATGGCACGAACAGCGCATTAAAATACGGAGGACCAACTGACACCTGACCCAAACTAAAGGAATCCGCAATAATAGGATATAACGTACCAAGTAAAACGACTAAGGTTGAGATCAACAAAATGACGTTATTGATAACTAAAAAAGACTCACGTGAAATCAACTGATATTGACTTTCAACAGTCAAACGCCAGCCTCGGACAGCAAACATAAATAAGCCACCACCGATAATCACACCCAGAATCACGAGGATAACCAAACCACGAGTCGGGTCAGCGGCAAACGAATGCACAGAAGTGATAACACCTGAGCGTACAAGAAACGTACCCAATAAGCTAAGCGCAAAGGCAAAAATCGCCAACATAATCGTCCATGCTTTAAATACACCTCGCTTTTCGGTAACTGCCATTGAATGTAACAGTGCTGTACCAGCCAGCCAAGGCATTAGAGAGGCGTTCTCTACTGGATCCCAGAACCACCAACCACCCCAGCCAAGCTCATAATAAGCCCACCATGAGCCAAGCGCGATACCAACTGTTAGAAACCCCCAAGCAGCGAGCGCCCATGGACGCGACCAGCGTGTCCATACAGCATCTAAACGACCTTCCCACAATGCGGCCATACAAAAAGCAAATGGCACGACTAGACCCACATAACCCATATACAACATAGGCGGATGAATAATCAAACCAAAATCTTGCAGCACAGGATTGAGATCTACACCATCAACAGGTAAATTAGGCAATGTACGATCAAATGGCGATGAGGTAAAAATAAGCATCGCTAGCATCATCATCTGCACACCGGCCAAAATAACCAGAACTCGTGCACGCATCGACAGTGGTAAACCACGACTGAAATAAGAGACCAACGCACACCAAGTGGCCATAATGGTCATCCAAAGCAGTAGTGAACCTTCATGTCCACCCCACGTTGCTGACAACTTATAATACCAAGGCAACAACGTATTAGAATGTTGCGTGACATAGACCAGGCTAAAGTCATTGTAATAAAAGCCTGCCATCAGTGCGCCAAATGATGTAATCATTGCAGCAAACTGTGCCCATGCTAGACTTGGTGCTAAACGCTGCCATGCAACATGGTCGCGCATGACGCCAACGGTCGGCAATACCACCTGCAAGATCGCCAACATAAAGGCGGCCAGCAAGGCAAAATAACCCAATTCTGTGATTAACATACGGTCTAACCTTGTTTACCTTAATACGGTCATAGTTTATTTTAGGGATTGGAATTTTAAGATGTTTGAAATATCTAGAACATCTAATATTTATGACTGCTGTATGTATGACTGCGATGATTATCGCCACCAGCCTGTGTAATTTGAGACCTTTACAGCATGGTACATTAGCGCCAACTTGTCACATTCTTGTATCCACTCTGTATGTGATGTGTGTAAAAAACATAAAAAGACACCTATTATTGAATTGCGGGGAAAAACACTAACACCAGATGTAACCAGCCAGCCAAAAATCCGGTCAACCCACCGAGCACAATCAATGTCATTTCATCTTCGCGGAAAGCTGGACGTAATAAATTTTGAAACTCATTTGGCGTCAGTGCACGAATACGATCACGAAACAGTCCAAATATTTTACTGGCACGACTTTCATTCAATTCAGGATCACGCAGTGGTACCATTGTTGCTACAATTGACTTATCAATAATCGTGTTTTTTAATTGACCGTACTCACGGCGACCTAAGCTCACACGCAACGTTGTACTAATAACAGGTGACTCTAACACTGTATATAAATGTGATTTCATCAACTCACGCGTTTGCACAGCACGATCGCCATACATCATCTCATTCATGATGTTTTCAAGCGTGACCAAATCTTTTACAACAATTTCAGCAAAAACCTCAGAAACTTCTTCTTGACGCTTCATAAAACCGCCTTGCAAACGATATTTTTCAATACGTGGCAACTGTGGTCTGATAAAAGGGAAATGACTTTGTACAGAAAAAAACTTCACATAGGATATAAAGCGCGGCTCTACTGGATTAAACACCATCCAAATCGCAATCCAGTTGGTGAGAAACCCCCAAATTGCTGCAAAAAATGGTACTGTCCAATGTTGCGGCACTAGCAAAAATATGAACATTTGAGTAATGCCAAAGAACAAGCCAATCAAAGCACTGATATGCCAAATAAAATCGATTTCTTTTTGACCAACTCTTAAAAACATATTAACCATCAAACGACGATCGCTCTCCATCGTATTGACAATCATTCGACGCATATCAACCAGGTCTTCGACGTGGTGGGTCAAGTCCGTCACTAAAGACTGCATAATACTAGGTAATTCTTGATGCGCTTGGGCATAAACACGGCGTTTGATTGCATAAGGCAAGTTACCCCACAGTGCTGGTGAATGATCTAACATGATCTCATCAATCAGCGCTTCGAGGTTATTATCAACAGTATCCGTGATAAATGTCGCCATCTGCTTAGGTTCCATCGCCTGAAAAAACTCATCAAGCGAGCCAAGCTTTGATAACGTTTGATCAACGATGACACCTGATATTTTACCAGCTTTGCGTGGAACAATACCCTGCCAGCCGACACCCGGCAACCCAAAAAAAGGTAGGTTTGGAATACGAATACCCCAAAATTTAATGGGATAAAACAGCATTTTAAGTGCCATCCACACGTGTATCCATGTGACAAATGCTGTCACAGGAGGAATCGTTAGCATGGCAAAAAATTCTGGGTGTTCAGCTATCGTCTGCCACAATGAAGTTGGGTCCATGACTTATCTTGTCCCTGACAGGTTGATTATCGTTGCTAATACTGTCGTTGCCAATATTGTCGTTACTAATAACGCGCCGTTTCTAAATTAGAACGTTTCACAAAAACACGCTCTATCCATAATTATTACTATAAAATAAATCGCCTGATTTTAGCATACTTGCTATGTATTAGCACACGCAGACCTTAGGCAAGTTGTGACTAGAGATGACATGCTTTATCAGCCTACACAGATAGAAAAGACCTAAATATAAGCTATCATTGATGTAGCAATAATAAAGACAAAACAAATAGCAAAGTACTGCGTGTTCTAACTTGTTCTGTTATAATTTATGGTTCAGTGACAACGCCTATCCATAGACAAATTGATTCGCTGTTATTTCAAACCATTACTTCTATATGTTTGAAATCCTTTATGTTTACTGCATACTGGTTAACGACCCCGCCTATTTTTATTTTATTGACTTAATCTGACCGTTCAGGCTTTAATTTTATATGAATAAACCAATAACTCCCAACAGTGAACAGGTCAGTCGTATCTTTACCCGTCGTATTATCGTCTTTGGTATTTTGATATTTATTGGGTTGGGCGGCTTAATAACGCGTTATGGTTATCTGCAAGTCTATGCCCATGATAAATACACAACACAAGCCGATAACAATCGTATCAAGCTAATATCTGCACCGCCGAGCCGTGGTTATATTTACGATCGTAATGGAATAATATTGGCAGACAATCAGCCTGTATTTACCGCAATGATAAGCCCTGATGAAGTTGAAGACCCAGAACGCACCTTACAGTTACTTGCACCTATTTTCGATCTGACAACGAAAGACATTACTGATATTTTAGCGCGTCTGAGCAGAAGTAAAAATGACCCTGTGACCATAAAAATTGACGTAACTGATGCACAGCTGGCACAATTTAGTGAACGTAAACCCTTCTTTCGTGGCGTGAGTATCCAAAGCAAGTTAACACGCGACTACCCTTATGGTGAACTATTTGCACACGTCATTGGCTATGTAGGGCGTATTAACGACAAAGAAAGCAAACGTATTGATAAAGACCGTTACGCTGGTACAGATCTAATCGGCAAAATCGGTATCGAAGACTATTATGAAGATGTATTGCTCGGGCAACCAGGTTATCAATCAGTTGAAACGGATGCTCTTGGTAATATCATTCGTCAACTAGATACCAAGCCACCTATCGCTGGTAATGACATCACCTTGTCTCTGGACTATGGCTTACAAACAATCGCTCAACAACAACTTGATGGCCGACGCGGCGCAATCGTAGCGATCGATCCCAAGAACGGCGATGTCTTGGCCTTTGTCAGTAATCCAAGCTATGACCCTAACCCGTTTATTTCAGGTATCTCTTTCCGAGACTATGGCGACTTGCGAGATAGTCCTGATCAACCATTATATAATCGTGCGCTCCAAGGCATGTATCCACCCGGATCTACTATCAAACCTTTTGAGGGCTTGGGCGGTATCCACTACGGCCTACGTAATTGGGATAGCACTATCTACGACCCCGGTTATTTCAGTTTACCTGGTGATTCACACCGTTTTCGTGACTGGAAACGAGGAGGACACGGTACCGTCGACTTAAAAAAATCAATTATGATGTCGGTAGATACCTATTATTACAAACTGGCCTACGAGATGGGTATCCAACGTTTGCATGACTGGATGGTACGCTTTGGGTTTGGCGAAAAAACTGGTATTGACTTACCCAATGAAAAACCAGGCATTATGCCTTCTCCAAAGTGGAAAAAAGATACCTACGATAAAAACTGGTTACCGGGCGAGACCATTTCAGTCAGTATTGGTCAAGGATATTTTTTGGCTACCCCGCTACAAGTAGCTAACGCCACAGCCATGACGGCCAATAAAGGCTACCATATTACCCCGCACTTACTCAAAAATAGTAACGGTGAAGCCAAGGTTGACGTCATCACCAAACCTGATGGTAAAATTGATTATAATGGTCAGCCTTCAGACTGGTTACGTATGCATGATGCTATGGAAAATACCGTGAAAAGCGGCACTGCTCGTGGTATTTACACCCCTCGTTACCGTATTGCCGGCAAAACGGGTACTGCTCAAGTAAAGTCTATTGCACAGGGCAAACGTTATGATAAATCCGCAATAGATAAACGCCATTGGGATCATGCTTGGTTCAATGGTTTTGCGCCAGTCGAAGACCCTCAGATTGCCCTTGCAGTACTGGTCGAAAATGGTGGTGGCGGTAGTACGGTTGCCGCTCCTATCGGCCGCGCATTATTTGACTATTGGGTACTACAACGCAAGAGCAATCCTATTTTGCCACCGACTGCTGATGAATTAAAAGTCATTAAACGCCAAAAAGCCTTTGAAAAAGCCATGAGTGACGCCTTACGTGATAAAGAAGAGGCTGCACAAGAAGCAGCAGTCGCTACCTCCGAGTAAAAAGACTGCCCGTGAGATAAGATAATGAATAAACCTATGAGCCGCCATAAACCTAAGAAAAACACCCAAACCAAAAAAGTCTGTGCAGCAGGCGATGTGCGTATCATTGGAGGTCAATTTAAACGTCGTATTGTAAGTTTCATCGATGCAGAAGGTTTACGTCCAACCCCTGACCGACTGCGTGAGACGTTATTTAATTGGCTGCTCGCTGACATTCATGGTGCCTATGTGCTTGATAGCTGCGCAGGCAGTGGTGTCTTAGGATTTGAGGCGCTGTCTCGCGGAGCTGCACACTGTACTTTTATTGAAATGAATCGTGCTCAAAGCGCTATGTTGCAGCAAAGTGCTGAGCAATTACGCCTCAATACTGACAACCATCAAATCATCACAGGCACAGCAGAACAAGTCTTAACACAAGAATCGTTTACTCCTCATACTTTCGATATTGTGTTCATTGATCCTCCGTATGCTCAAGACTTGTGGCAGCCGATTTTGATGGCACTCATAACTCAATCATTAATTGATACCGAAACGTTGATCTATTTAGAGGCTGACAAAGACCTAGAGAGTCAACTGCAGCAACTAGCAGATACTTTTAATGAAAATTTAACGTCTCAACCACAAGCAACACTAAAAAATATTGACTTTGAATGCTTGAAACAAACCAAAGTTGGACAAGTTGTTGCTGGACTTTATCGTCTATCATCGTCATAATTGCACGGTGATTACCAAACGTAACATTGACGATTGTGTCATTTGTCACATTTGATAAATCATTTAACATCACTAAAAAATGTCTAAAACCGCTTAAAACTGGCCAAACGCTGCAGTTAAATGTATATAAGGCAAAAATAAACCCTAATGCAGCTTGCAAGCGTAGGCTCTACTGCTTATAATGTGCAGTCTGTTTTTTGAGAGCCCCGTTCCCAGCTAAACTCTCAACGAATTCTAATTTTAAGGTTTTATCATGAAAACACTTAGTGCAAAACCAGCTGAAGTGACCCATGACTGGTATGTCGTAGATGCTGACGGCAAAACCCTTGGTCGCTTAGCCACTGAAATCGCTAGTCGCTTACGTGGCAAGCACAAGCCGTCTTTTACGCCGCACGTTGATACTGGTGACTTTATTGTTGTCATCAATGCTGACAAAATCACGGTAACGGGTAAAAAAGCGCAAGATAAAAAGTACTATCGTCACAGTGGCTACCCAGGTGGTATCAAAGAAACTAACTTCAGTAAATTGCTTGCACATAAGCCTGAAGATGTTCTACACAAAGCAGTTAAGGGTATGCTTCCAAAAGGCCCTCTCGGCTACGCGATGATCAAGAAGCTGAAACTATATGCGGGTACTGAACATCCACATGAAGCACAGCAACCTAAAGCACTAGACATCTAAGGATACACTTATGGAACGCAATTACGGAACTGGTCGTCGTAAGACTTCTACTGCTCGTGTCTTTTTATCAAAAGGTACTGGTAGCATCGTTGTTAACGGTAAACCACTTGACGAATACTTCAGCCGTGAAACTTCACGCATGGTTGTACGTCAACCACTAGAACTACTAGACTCTGTTAACGCATATGATCTATATGTAACTGTTGCAGGCGGTGGTATTAGTGGTCAAGCTGGCGCAATCCGCCACGGCATCACTCGTGCGCTAATCGAAGCTGACGAAGCTCTAAAACCTGCTCTAAAAGCAGCTGGCTTTGTTACTCGTGACTCACGTCAAGTTGAACGTAAGAAATTGGGTCTACGTAAAGCACGTAAACGTCCACAATTCTCAAAACGTTAATCAAAGCTATTTCTTACTGTTTTGCAGCTGTTGTCTTTTTCTCGGAGCGGCAGTCATCGCATTAAATAATAAGAATAGATTTGCAAAACCTTACAAGCTGTTCGCAGCTTGTGAGGTTTTTTTATGCCTAACTTTCAATATCAATAACTCACCACAGACTCACTGTATCAAAACCTAACTTGTAAACCAGTAAGCACTACCCCATTATCGTAATAACTTTTCATCATTAGCTTCAATGCGATAAAATAGCAATGATTCGATGCCATAATAAGTGCTGCAAAAGGATATTATGAAAGCGCCCGAACAGTATGATCCCAGTAAGCCACCTTCAAAAGACAGCATGCCCTCACCAAGCATACAGCCGTCAGCGAAGTCGCCTGCCCTACCTGATGGTACGCCAACTATTAGACAAACCCATAAGCGTACAGCGCAAGCTGATAAAAAACCTTTTCAATGGCAGTTTTTATTGCCTAAATACTGGGGTATATGGTTATTACTCGCTTTGGTTTTGCCACTGATTTATTTACCGTTACGCTATCAGTTTTGGCTAGGTCGTAAACTGGGTACTTTACTGTATAAAATAGCGGGCTCACGCCGACGTGATACCTTGATCAACCTCAAGCTAGCCTTTCCAGAAAAGCCAGAAATTGAACGAGAATTAATGGCCAAGCAAGTCTTTGTCAATCAAGGAATCGGGGTGTTTGAAACCTTGTGCGCTTGGTTTCGACCAAATATATTTACTCGCACGGTTTCTATCTCAGGCTTGCAGCATTTAGTTAACGCACAGAATGAAGGTCGCCCTGTTATCTTACTCGGTGCGCATTACACCATGCTTGATTTAGGCGGCTTATTTTGTGCCCAGTTTTTTGCCTTAGACTGTATGTATCGTACGCAAAATAACCCACTCCTTGACTGGTTCATTTATAACGGTCGTACCAATATCTTCGGTAAACAAATCTCCAGTCGAGATATGCGTAGCTTGGTCAGCTCCATCAAGGCCAAACACGTTATTTGGTACTCTCCTGATCAAGACTATGGTCTTAAGCAAGGTGTCATGGCGCCATTTTTTGGTGTGCCAGCAGCCACCATTACTGCCTCACGACGTATGGCCAAATTGGGTGACAAGACTCATCCACCAGCGTTTATGGCGCTACATACCTATCGTCAAACGCCTGATAACTTACCTAGGGGCAAACGTCCGCATTATCATCTGACGATTACGCCTGAGATAAATAACTATCCCAGTAATGATGAAGTCGCTGATGCCACTCAAATTAATGAAATCTTAGAAGGACTCATTCGTATTGATCCAACGCAATGGATGTGGTTTCATCGGCGCTTTAAGCATGGGCCGACAGGTCGCACAGGTATCTATAAGTAGTTTTTATTCCAAAGAATAAGCGATGGCAAAATTTGTTATACTTTGCAGCTAATATTTTTATTGTAAGCAGCACACAGATAACAATACTTTTATAATAATTTGATAAACGAAATAACGGATTTCCTATGACTAGTAATAGTACACCTAACAACCAAACCTCTACCGAAGCACCAGCTGTAAAGCGTGTTCTGACTGGTATTAAACCTACTGGCACCCTACATTTAGGTAACTACGTTGGTGCGATTCGTCCAGCCATCCAAGCGATTCAAAACAGTGACGATGAAGCGTTTTTCTTTTTGGCAGACTATCACGGTATTATTGGCTGTTACGATCCCGCTATCATCCATGAGTCAACCAAAGCGATTGCCGCAACTTGGATTGCTTGTGGCTTAGATCCAGAGCGTGTTACTTTCTATCGTCAGTCAGACGTGCCTGAAATTCAAGAGCTAGCATGGGTATTGAGCTGCTCATGTGCCAAAGGTTTGATGAACCGTGCTCACGCTTATAAAGCAGCTGTCGATATCAATATGGAAAAGGAAGACGTCGATCCAGATCAAGGTATCAACATGGGACTATTCGGTTATCCGGTACTGATGGCCGCTGATATATTGATGTTTAATGCCACTCATGTACCGGTAGGTCGTGATCAAGTACAACATATCGAAATGGCACGTGATATCGCAGGTACTTTTAATCATCGATACAAACCCCTCTTTACACTACCATCGGCGGTTGTAGATGATGATATTCCATTATTAACAGGTCTTGATGGCCGTAAAATGAGTAAAAGCTATAACAACACCATTCCTCTATTTGGTGATTCTAATCCGCAAGTAAGTGCCGAAAAGCAAATGCAAAAAGCCATCATGAAAATCGTTACTAACTCGCAACTGCCTGATGAGCCGAAAAATCCTGACGACTCGGCTATTTTTGAGATTTATAAAGCCTTTGCAACCCCTAAAGAAATAGCGGACATGCGTGAGAGTTTTGCCACTGGTATAGGCTGGGGAGATGCAAAAAAAGCCTTATTTGAAAAAATAAATGATGAAATCGCGCCTTTCCGTGCGCGTTATCAAGAACTGATGGCCAATCCGAAAGAGCTAGAAGAAATCTTGCAAATGGGCGCAGAAAAAGCACGTCGTCATAGCCGCAAGCAACTGGATAAAACACGCCGAGCCATTGGCATCAAACCACTTGCCAAGCTTAAATAATCCATTGGATACAAGTCAGTTGTTAAAAGAAGCTCCAGCGACTGCTGCCAGCGCTCATGATATGTCATTGCGTATTTATCAGACGCCAGTGCAGCATTTGCCAGAAGACTTGTACGTGCCACCGCAAGCATTTGCGATTTGGTTAGAACAATTTGCCGGGCCATTGGATTTTCTGTTGTACTTGGTCAAAAAAAACAACGTTGACTTGACCCAAATGCCAATACTGCCCATCACTGAGCAGTATTTGGCTTACATCAACGAGTTGGATACCGATCACTTTGAGTTGGCTGGTGACTATTTGCTGATGGCATCGACATTGATTGCCATTAAAACAGAATTGCTATTGCCTAGGCCAGAAGCACCCACCGATGAGCGAGACCCAAAGGCAGAGTTAATTGAACGGTTAGAGGCGTATGCACAAATCAAAGTCGCCAGTCAGCGCTTAGACAACTTGATTCGTCTTGAACGTGATGTGTTTTTAGCGATGGTGAGCCTGCCCAGTCAAGATGTTATGAATAGTGAACTGCCTAACTACTCGCCAAATTTATTGATTGATAGTCTGTTTAAGATGCAGCTACAGCCAGATTATCAGATGCATAATATTAAGGTCGACACCGTTCCACTCGCTGACCGTATAGCCAGTATCAGTCGGCAATTAAGCACAGATGGTGCACGACCTTTTTATGAGTTATTAGATAAAGCCCAAGGTAAAATAGGCGTCGTGGTCAGTTTTGTCGCAATATTAGAGCTGATGAAACGGCAGTTGGTTGGTGTGGTAAACACTGAGTTAAAAAACACTTCTACTGCTGAGCTTGACCCTGTTCAAGGCCGTCAAATGGAATTATTAACGTTGCAGTGGTTGGCCTAACCATCATCTACCTAACTATTAATACATACCATCATTTAAAAAGAGTAGCTTTGTAATGACAGATACCTCCAACTCAAAGCAAGGCCATGAGAAACAATCATCAGTAGCACTACTGTCATTGACCGATGAGCAACGTCAGCACTTAGAGAGTATCAGTAAGGATATTGAGGTGCTATTACATGCCTCAGAAGCGCCGCTAACTGCTCACGCGTTAAAGAAGCATCTGTCTTTATCTACCAAAGAACTGAATCAAGCGTTGTCTTTATTGCAGATACGATTAGATAGCGGTGTACTAAGCTTGCACGAGACCGCTAGTGGGTATCGACTACAAATATCAGATAACTATAGCACCTTAATTCAAAGCATCTTTCCACAGCGTCAGGAGCGCCTCAGCCAAGCGTTACTAGAGACATTGAGTGTCATCGCTTATAAGCAACCGGTTACACGTAGCGACATCGAGTATGTACGCGGCGTGACGTTATCGAGCAATATCTTGCGTCAACTGTTTGATAAAGGTTGGATCAAGGAAAACGGCTATAAAGAAACTTTAGGTCGCCCTGCATTACTACACACGACGCCACAATTTTTGGATGCCTTTGGACTCACTGATTTAGATGAACTACCACCGATGCCAGATATGGAGACCATCAAAGCCATGTCTTAGAACTTCAACGCTTTGAAAGTACTCAATGCACAATATCGGGATAGCCATACAATCTTA
>NZ_JBQSVL010000020.1:0-43236 GCF_052376215.1 Psychrobacter sp. AOP7-B1-24 | reverse complement strand
TCACCTGTGGCCGTTAATACCGCACCGAAACTAGAGGCGATAGTAATAATCACAGCGATTTCAGCCATTAACCGAACACCTTGAGTAAAGACATCATCCTGAGCCCGCCAGCGATAAATACCAGAGAAGCCAAGAATCATAAACCCTATCATTGCGCCAATAAACAAAGAATCAAAATACATTTGGAACAGCAATACCACTATCACGGCCAATGCGGTAAATAGCAAAGGCTGTATGCCTATTTCTATTTTTTCTTGATCGGCTGATACTGGCGTTTCTTGTTTTTCTAATTCGATATAAGCGCGTGGCTTACGATACGTGATAAATACAGCAACCAACATGCCCGCCAAAATTCCCATCACTGGAAAAAACATCGCTTTAGGCGCCATACTCGCTGTAGCGACAAACCCAGATGCCGCGCCTACCGTATTAAAATTTTCTAATAAAATTTCATTGAGATAAATCGCACCAAAACCAAACGGTAATAACAGATAAGACGCACTGATACCACAAGCCAGAATACAAGCGATGGCACGGCGGTCAATTTGCAGACGATTCATCAATCCAAGTAATGGCGGGATCAGTACGGGAATAAAAGCAATATGTACTGGAATCAAATTTTGTGAGAGTAATGAGGCGACAATGAACAGTATAAATAGCATCCATTTGACTTGTTTGCGCACATGAGCATCTTCACGATTTAGGCTACGAGCCATTTTCTGCGCCACCCAATCAAGAACACCGCTTCGCGATAGCGCAACGGCAAATGCCCCGACCATGATATAAGTCATACCTACCTGCGCACCACTGAGTAAGTTGTCATTCAATACTTGCAAGATATCTGGAAACGCCATTTGCGCATGCATACCACCTAGCAAAGCTGCTGAGACCAGAGAGACCGCAACAGGAATCTTAATAAGACAAAATACAACCATGAGTACAATCGCCAATACCACGGCATTGATCGGAATAGACAACAATGACAACAGTCCATAAATAGCCGCTAAAGCAACCAGTACGGGTAACGCTCGACTAAGAAAAAACGTATCATCTCGATAAGCAGCTAACATAATATCTCTCAAAATAATGTTTCAAATAAATCAAATGGGTAAAGTGAGCTCAAAAATAAAAAACAGCATGCAATATACACCTATTCACGATAAGGACTCATTCCTATTTGACTACTAGGGTATTACTACTCTTTAACAGTATACGTCTGAGTCTTGACCGTCATTCTGACAATAAAAAACGCCATCACAATTGTGACGGCGTTTTTATTCATACAGCTGTTGTTATAGCAATTACAGGTTCTTTAACTCTTCCATCTGCGCTGTCATGGCGGTCAACTGCCCTTCTAGCTCAGCCAATTTCGCTTTCTCTGCTTCAACCACTTGTGCAGGTGCTTTACTGACAAAGCCTTCATTGCCTAACTTACGAGCGATGCCGTCGGCTTGACCTTTCAATTTATCATATGACTTACCCAAACGCGCCAGCTCAGCCGTTGGATCGATTAGCCCTTTCATCGGTACGAGTACCCGTAGCTGACCGACCATACTTGATGATGATAATGGTACTTCATCACCTTCTTTTAGAATGGTTAAGCTGTCTACTTTGGCAAGTGCTTTAAACTGATTGGCGATACGTGATAGACGCTCGTCTTCTGCTAGCGAAATATTTTGTAGTAGCACTGGCAAGCGTACCGCATTACCCAGTTTCATCTCACCACGGATATTACGGACGCTAGCGATTAGCTCCTGTAGCCATGCCATATCCGCCTCAACTTGCTCACTGATTTGTGCCTCATCCGTTTTTGGATAGTCAGCGACCACGATGCTGTCGGTGTTTTTACGACCCAATAGCGGTGCCACTGTCTGCCAGATTTGCTCAGTCAGATACGGCATGATTGGATGCGTGAAACGCAGCGCTGTCTCAAGCACATGCAGCAGCACATAGCGGATTTGCGCTTTACGCTCGTCCGATACCGAGTCATCATTTAGACTGGCTTTGGCAAGCTCAACGTACCAATCGCAGTACTCATTCCAGATAAACTCATAGATATCTTGGCTGACCATATCGAGACGATACTGAGCGAAATGCTGATGGATATTGGCGATACTAGAGTTCAGACGGCTCATAATCCATTTTTCTGGTAATTCCCAAACGTCAGGGTTTGCCGCTTGATCAATAGGCTTGGCATTGCTGTCACCATCGACACAGTTCATGAGGACAAAGCGGCTGGCGTTCCAGATTTTATTACAGAAGTTACGATAGCCCTCGACACGCTTTAGATCAAAGTTGATATCGCGACCCGTACTGGCTAAGGACGTGAAGGTAAAGCGCAATGCATCCGTACCAAAGGCTGGGATGCCTTCTGGGAACTCTTTACGCGTTTGCTTTTCGATTTTGGCCGCGTCTTTTGGATTCATCATATTGCTGGTGCGTTTTTCTACCAGCGCTTCTAGATCAATACCGTCGATTAAGTCAATCGGATCTAAGACATTACCCTTTGATTTTGACATTTTTTGACCATTGCCATCACGTACCAGACCATGCACATAGACGGTCTTAAACGGTACTTGTGGCGTGCCATCTTCGTTTTTCACGAAGTGCATGGTCATCATGATCATGCGGGCAACCCAAAAGAAGATAATATCAAAACCTGTCACCAACACGCTGGTTGGATGAAAAGTATCCATCACGCGTGGATCAGCGTTGACGTCTGCCCAGTCAAGCGTACTGAACGTCCATAGACCTGAGCTAAACCACGTATCGAGTACATCATCATCTTGACGCAATACAACATCGTCGCTGAGATTATACTTGCTACGCACTTCGGCTTCGTCACGGGCGACATAGATTTCACCCGTCGCATCGTCATACCATGCAGGGATACGATGTCCCCACCAGAGCTGACGACTGATGCACCAATCTTGTAGATCGGTCATCCACGCCATGTACATGTTTTTGTACTGTGCAGGGACGAACTCGATGCTGCCATCTTCTACTGCATCAATCGCAGGCTTGGCAAGCTCTTTGACCGCGACATACCACTGATCGGTTAACCATGGCTCAACGATCGTACCGCCACGCTCAGCACGTGGGGCTTTGAGTGCATAATCTTCGATATCTTCTAGCCAGCCCTGCTCGCCTGCTTGCGCCACAAGGAACTTACGCGCAGCGAAACGCTCAAGCCCTGCATACTCGCTAGGCGTGGTTTCTAACTCTGGCTCACGTGTCTGCAGGTCAGGATAGACTTCCATCGCTGGCAAAATGTTAGCACGCTCATCAAGAATATTGATGAGTGGCAAGTCATGACGACGGCCGAGTTCATAATCATTAAAGTCATGCGCTGGGGTAATTTTTACGCAGCCCGTACCGAAGTCTTTTTCGACATAATCATCAGCAACGATAGGCACGATGCGACCAGTGATTGGCAAGGTAATAGTTTTACCAACTAAGTGTGCATAACGCTCATCGCTTGGGTTTACAGCGACAGCGGTATCACCTAATAAGGTTTCAGGACGTGTGGTTGCTACCACTAGGTAGTTTTTACCATCTTGAGTGGTTAGGTCTGCATCCGTGAAATGATAGCGGAAATGCCACAAACTGCCTTTTTCGTCATGGTTTTCTACTTCTAGGTCAGACAGCGCGGTTTGGAACTTAGGATCCCAGTTGACCAAACGCTTACCACGATATATCAAACCATCATCGAATAGGCGTACGAACACTTCTTTTACCGCGTTAGACAGACCATCATCCATGGTAAAGCGCTCACGCGACCAATCGACCGAGCTGCCCAAACGGCGAATTTGGCTGGTGATATTGCCGCCCGATTCTTCTTTCCATTCCCATACTTTATCGACAAAGTCTTCGCGAGTCATATCGCGGCGCTTGATGCCTTGTGCTTCTAGGCGACGCTCAACAACCATCTGGGTCGCGATACCTGCATGATCCGTACCTGGTTGCCACAGCGTATTGTCACCATCCATGCGGTGATAACGGGTGAGCGCATCCATAATAGCGTTGTTAAACCCATGACCCATATGCAGCGAGCCTGTGACGTTTGGCGGTGGCAGCGCGATAGAAAACGACTCGTCTTTGTCAAAGGTCGGTTGAAAATAGCCGCTTTCTTCCCAGTCTTGATACATACCTGCTTCGACTTCTGCAGGATTATACGCATTCTCTAACTGGCTTAAGGCCGCTTGAATAGATGTGGTGAGGTTGTGGTTACTCATAATGGCATTATCTTTTATTGATTGAATGTGAACAAAGTTAATTGAGTTAAAGCGAATATAAAATTAGGAAAATAACGAATAGAGTGATTTTAACGCAGATAGGCAGATTTTGTTAGATGGTAAGACAATTTAAGCGTATAGCGCTTCGAAAATACACTCTATTTTTGGCTTATTATCTTTTATCCACTGTTGGCAAAGCTGGAAAAACTGACATTGCATACGATACAACGTTACAGGATCATTACAGCCATGCGTGATGTATCCCATATAAAAATTGTCGCTAGCATCCTCTATACAATAAAGTAAATCCTTGAGCTTACTTATCTCTTTTAAATGATTATCATTGTTGAAAAAATCATCAAATTTATAATAAAATCCTACTGCCTCATTAGCAAAAACATAGTGATTGTTTGGTGCTGTCGCATATTTGTTCATGAGCCTGTAAGTATAAATCCACTTAGCCTGCTCTGTATTAATGTCTGGAAAGCCTAAATTAAAAATCGCCCTTTGGAACGACTCTTTATTGCCTCTCGGATATATAGGATCATCATCAATTATCGATAACATCGCATCACCATAATATCCATTATCAAGTAAATAATGAGTGTATTCGAAAATTTGATTATCGGATAATAAATCAAGCTTTAGGAGACTAGCCGTCACTACCATCTCGCTCTGCCAAGGGCTATATTTAGATAATGTTCTCATAATCTCTCACCGCTACATTAGACCTCTTGCATAAGTCATCGCTAGCCCTTGTGGTTCTATCAGTGGAAGTCAATGAACTGGTACTTTTGCAAGAAGTCTATTAAAAAAATAACTTTGACTAAGAGTCAGGATAAACAATTAACAACAGCAGTCAGCTGAATACTAAACATAATAAATTATAGTCCTGCTATAAAATAGATCAGATACTAAAATTATTATCTCTTAACCAGTGAGCTGACCGTGCCCCAAGATATTGATAGTCGTACTGATCATCAGAAAGACCCGCAGAACTCATATGCAGATTATGAGGGTGTGGTTGATGACAATCATAAAGCAGGAAAGCAAAAAGATCAGCAAGAAAGCCGTCAAGACAGTCAGCAAAAAAGCAATCAAAAAGACTCTGAGGAAGACAGCGCCGACGGTCAAGCTAATGACAATGCTGATAAAACAGAAACCACTGAAGACCTAAAAGGAGACGATCTCCCAGAAGAAATCAGTGACGAAGACAAAGAAACCATCAAAAAAGTCGCCAATGACAATGATTCGAGTCATGCAAAAAGCTATGCCAGTATCCTAGTCGAGCAAGTCATGGATGCCAAAGAAACCTTTGAGCGCTCGCTTGGCTCACTTTTTACCAGTGCTTTTACCGCTGGGCTTGAGATTGGTATTAGCTTCTTTATGATTTTATCGGCTTTTGCGCTCCTAAGCGGAGTAATACCCAGTGAATACGCCATCGTACTCGCCTCATTACTTTACCCCATCGGCTTCATTATTGTGGTCATCGGTCAGTCACTGTTATTTACCGAGCAAACCTCCCTACTAAGCTTGCCAGTGCTCAACGGTATTGAACCCTTGAATAAATTGCTACGTTTATGGGGCATTGTGATTGCTGGTAATCTGGTTGGCGGTTGTTTATTTGCCGCGTTAATGATTGGCCTCGGCTTGAATATGCAGTTGTTTAGTACCAGCGACATTGATGCATATGCCGAGCATGTTTTAGCATTTGAGTGGTGGGTGATATTTGGTAGCGCAGTACTGGCTGGTTGGATGATGGGCGTGACCGCGTGGCTGGTGACCTCAGCACGCGATACCCTTAGCCGAATTGTCTTAGTCACCATCATCACAGGTAGTATCGGATTTTTAGGCTTACATCATAGTATCGTGGGCAACATCGAGGTGTTTTCTGCCTTACTGTATGGCAGTAGTGTCAGTCTTTGGCGTTACTTACTGTTTTTAGCGATAGTGCTGGTGGGCAATACGATCGGTGGCGTGGTGTTTGTCGCAGTGCTCAAAAACCGTACCTTCCTATTTGAAGTTGAGAAAGTAAAAGAGCAGACAGCCAAGACCAAAGCAAGAGTAGATGTACATCATCGCTAAGCGCTATCTTTAATCCTATCCTGCTCTATTTCTCATTTTCTTCTATAGTCGATCCACTATAAAATAAATATAGCGATACAGGTTACATTTTGCGCCACCTCTGTCTACGTAGGCACAGCAAGCAAGAAAAACGTAACCCGTATCGCGTGGTTGTGTCTCTTTTATTTGGGACTGACTATACCACTTATCGGTAATTAGGGAATGCATCATGACGGCTGCGTGACGACTATATAGCGGCTATATAACGACTATAAATGCAAAAACCCCACAATCTGCTTTAACATATCAAGCGGGTTATGGGGTCAGTTAATAAAGCATTGGTCACAATTTAAAAAATAGTCAATTAAAAAGCGCGTGAGCGATTTCGATTTAAAGCTTAACAGTTAAAGCCTACGTGCTGCCATCACACTACGGTCTATCTCAATTTGCTTCGCCTTATTGTGTTGCGCGCTGAATACTCTCACCATAATACCTGCGGTTAAAAACATAATTAGCGTATAAATAGCTGGGGTCATCGACATTTTATAATTGGCCAATAGCGTCAATGCCATAAACATCGAAAGCGTACTGTTCTGTAGGCCAACTTCCATGGTGATCGATCTTCTTTGTTCTGGATTCAGACCGAACCATTTACTGGTGTAATAACCAAGTGCCATCGTTGACACATTCAATATCAATGATACAGGGCCAGTGGCAATCAAGGCCTCTACAATGATATCTTTTTGCACATAGCTTAAGAATAGAACCAAAAAGCTCAAAAACATCACGCCAAAACGAGAAACCATAACTTGCGTTTTATCTGCCACAGTAGGGGCATAGCGTTTGATCAGCATGCCAATACTAACAGGTAGAATAGTCAGGGCAATTAAGCTAATCATAGTTTTGGCGACTGGCAATTGAAACTCACTGCCAGCACCCATGAAGTATATCAATGAAAAACTGAGTACAATCGGGATGCTAAATACCGTGACCACGCTTGAAATAGCCGTCATGGTCACCGAAAGCGCGACGTCGCCTTTGGCTAGATAAGTGAATAAGTTGGAGGTGGTGCCACCAGGACACAGTACCAATAACATCACCCCGACTGCGTATTCGGGCTCTAGTGACATCAGGCTTGCAAAGGCAAAACCAATTAATGGTAAGAACAGTAACTGATTGGTGAGCCCTATCGCGACTGCTTTGGGGTATTTGACGACTCTTTTAAAGTCATTGGTGACTAGGGATAATCCCATTCCCATCATAATCAAAAAGATACCAATGGGAATGACTTTTGAATTTACAAACGTGACTAACTCCACACCTTCCATAACTACATCCTTGTAGATAGGACCCTTTTTTGGGCCAGTTTGTGTTGCTTCTATGATGTCCTATCAGCCATCCTGCCGATATTTAGGGACACCAATGTCATGGATGCGTTACGTGCAACATACCTTCCTAGTATTTGCAGTCATCACTAGACACTAAAAAATAGGGTGGTGTTCTAAAAAGTATGCTGGCATCAGACATAGCCATAATTGACATAGAAGAATACCAAATCAAACACCTTAAAGTGGTTATCAAACTTCTTTGAGAAGCAGCAGGTCTTTCGAACGGCTCGTCGCAATCGGTGCCTAAGGCGACAGTTATTACCTTCTATGCCTACCGTATGCTGCTTGCCGATTTGTTTCTTGTCAGGCTTGAATGCGGTTATAAAGCTATCCCAGTTATCCATGCTAATAGAGCCATAGCTGACTTTCAGTTGTTTAAGACGGGCTCTTAGCTTCTTAGCTGTTTTCAGGTCACGTTTGCCCCAAACATAAGCAACAATCTCATTGGTAGCGCGGTCATAAGCATAAATAAGCCAAACTTTACGCTTTTTGCGATACACGTAAGTCCAAAACTCATCAACTTCTAAGCGTTCATAATAGCGCTTTTTAGGTGTAATCTTATAGACCGATGAGCCTATGGTGCTAAGGACTTTACCAATACTAATAGAGGCTATAACGGCTATGTCTCTGACGCCGCAACCTCTAACCGTCATTAGCCGTATGATGTCTTCTATTTTAGAGTGACAGCCATGATAAGTTAAGGCATGGTCGCCAATGAATTGACGTTTGCAGTTCTTACACTGGTAGTTCTGCTTGCCATAGCTTTTTATACCATTTTTCTTTAAACTGGAGCTGTGACAGTCGGGGCAATTGATCTGTATTTGTGTCTTCATAACCTCAAATATATCATCTTGCTTCGGCTGTCACCCTTCTTTTATTACTCCAGCATACTTTTTGATACACCACCCAATTATGAAAGAGTGGTTCTGAAAAAACATAGCCTAGAAATATGAACTTCAGCTTGGAGACCTCTAAGAAGAGACTGACTTTAATAATAGACGTTATCGCATAAGAAAAAGGCCTCCAATTGCTTGGAGGCCTTTTAATATAATGGTACCCGGAGCCGGACTTGAACCGGCACGCTATTGCTAGCGAGGGATTTTAAATCCCTTGTGTCTACCAATTTCACCACCCGGGCAAAACTTGTGTTATCTAATACGTAAGCTAGCTGATAGACCATCTAGTTACTAGATAAGTGCTGGCTATTATAATCAGTTATGATAATAATGCAAGCTTAAATTAACGTAAAGTTAATAAATAATTGGAGGCTGGAGTCGGAATCGAACCGGCGTTAACGGAGTTGCAGTCCGCTGCATGACCACTCTGCCATCCAGCCAATCAAGGTCGCCTATATTAGCAAAAATATAACAAATTACAAGCCCTTTTTTCATTAAAAATAAGTTATTTGCTACCTTACCTATAAATAACCCTTATTTAGAGTGATTTATACTATCAATAGGCTTGATAACAATACCACTAAGCTAGTGCTCAGGAATATTTTCTAGAAATATAGTGGTAATGGCATATTAAACGATATCTTCATTATTGCGTTTGGCTTTTTTAATATCGCGATAAGTAGCGGTGCAAATTAATATCAGTACACCAAGTGTTATGGCTGGCCAGATTAAAATATATGAGCCGTAGATAAAGACGTTATCCATAATATCTCTCCTTATAGTCTTTTTTAACAGTTTACGATTAGTCAGTTGTATTAAGCTAATTCAGACTGACTAACCGTTATTTGCATAAGACAGTTTTTGTTTAAGACAATTTAAATTTTTGGTACTTGTGACGCATCAGGCTTTTTATCGTAGTCGCCCACACGCTGTTTGATTAAGTCAAAGTCAAAATGCTCGTTACTCATGAGGCTGACTATGACACAAACGATAGTACTGGCACCATAAGCGGTCAGTGATGCCAGTAAGACCATGTATTGACGTAAGAAGCCCGTGGCAAAGATTAACATCAGCACCAGCGTGATAGCAGCGGCTCCCATACCAACCTTACGACCTAAGAAGCCAAATACCATTAGACCTATAACGACAGCGCCACCGACACTGGCTAGTATTTCAAAAAATAGGGCAGTGAAACCTGTAATCGGTAGTAATTCAAAGCGCACAACGCAGAACAAGAGTAGTCCGACGATAACCGCAGAAGTAAAGGCGGTATTGGTCACGCGATTCCAGAACACACTAGCGATGACAGGGAAAACAATCGCACCCCACAATGCACCAACAAAGACCAGCATAACCAAAATATCGAGCTTAAAGCTGGCAAAAATCAATCCTGCGGCTGTTGCGACAATCATGGTGCCACGACCAACGAGCATCATGGTTTTTGGTTTAACTTTGCCTTTTTTAGCAATATTTTTGCCGTAGACATCCGCCATCATAATCGTCGATAGCGCTGATAAATCAGAGTCAGCCGTTGAGGATAGAGAACCAATCACTAAAATAAAGAACAAAGCGATAAAAATAGGATGCAGATAAGTACTCACCATTTGTGGAATCAGGTTATTCATATTGCCATCAAGTGGTTCGATACCAATGGTGACCGCCATTAATCCAATCATGCCTAGGCCGATGACGATACCTGCATAGCCAACAGTAGCAGTGACAAAAGTCGCTTTAATCTTGGTTTTGTCTATCGCAAATAATCGCTGAGTAATGGTCTGATTACCGATAGCGTATGCTAATACCGCGACGAAATAGGGCGCACCTTGTTGGAAAAATGCTTCAGAAGAAAAGAAGTTTTGCTGTTCCAATGTCAGATTTGACAGTCCTTCAACCATGACTTCAGGTCCACCCATAGCAAACAACACCGCTGGGATAATGACGACACCAATCGCCATCAAGGCGACTAATTGGGCAAAGTCAGTAAAGACAGATGCACGAAAGCCTGACGTTAACGTATAGCTCAGGACGCCGATACCCGCGATTATCACACCAGTTTGGAAGGATAACGGTGACAAGACTGACACCAATGCCCCAGCGGCAGTAAAGTTGACCATCAAGCTAATTAAGCTGCCCATAATATTGGATATCGCTAAAATTAATTGGCTTGATGAACCATGGCGGGCATGGATGAGTTCGCCTAATGTATGACCGTCTGGCGCCAACTCACGAAAGCGCATACCAAAAGGATAGATGAATAAAATCATCAAGGCGCCCCAGAACCCATAATGTATCGGTCCTGACACCCCATATTTATAACCTGAAGTGGCAGCGGCGTAAAATGATGCTGCCCAAATCCAAGTGGCCGTCATACTGGCTGCACCCATACCAAAGCCAACACCGTGACCTGCGACCATAAATCCAGACGTCGTTTCTTTGTCTTTTTTGATTAATAAAGACAGTAAGTAGGTGCCGCCATAAAATGTTAGCAACAATAAAATAATGGTTAATGATGAAAATTGGAACAATGACTCAGTTTTCAAATTCATACCTCGCAATTGTTTGAATTAATAAAGTTTAGTAAAATTAAATATACCAAACCTTTCGGAATATAATACAGCCCACAAATTCTCATACTGAGTGAATGTACGTGGCTAAGATAAATAGCAAAAATATCAACGGTAGTGATAAGCAAATGCTAAGTGTTGTGTCCCTGTCTTTTTAATGACTCACATAGTGATAAATCAAAAAGACAGGGGCTACTCTTAATAGGCGTTAGTTGATGGATAAACCACCACGCTATTAATATGCATACACAAAGGTAGCTAAGTACTAAAGAAGGCTCATATGATGAGCGTCTATAGCAAAATTACGAATAAGCACTAAGCCATGACTGCATGGCTTGAGCTAGGTTTAGACAGCCTTATCAGCTGTAATACGCAATAGTTAAGAGGTTTTTACTCAACTATTGCAATTGATGCATCATCTATCGTTTGAATGCTAAGAAGCGTATTGTCTGAATTATCAATACAATAGGTTTAGCATCGATAAATAAAACGACAGATCTGTTAAGTGTATGTAACATGTTCGTGGACTAAGGGTAACCTATTATCTCTCTAACCTCAAATTTTAGACGATATTGATTAGGAAATGTCTTTAATTCACTCGATGGGCTAAAAATGGCTAAATTTTGCCAAACATCGTCAAACAGCTGGTTACTATTCCGATATTATCTGCGCTATTTTTCTTGTTTGACGGCAATTTATCTCATTCTTATCACCACTTTTGAAATGAAGACACGTCCTAGTGCTATAGTCGATTCAATTTAAAAGTAGTACAAGACAACCAAGTGTAGATGTATATGTGATACTTCAAGCGAGGTTGACGCTGTAGTACTTTTATAGTGGAATGATTATATAGCGGAAGTAAGCGATTAACAGATTTTATAGGTATAACAAAAGAGGTGTTTTGGAAGGGGTTTACTGATTTATACGAGAGGATTTAAGGCTGAGCTATCTACAATTTTTCGAAGAAAGTAATATGGATTCAATGATGTGTGAGGGTCGTTTAAACGCCTGAATAATAAGTCACTCTGTCGTTACGCAAGAATCCAGCCAATCCCAATCCATAACGCTCAGCGACACGTACAGCGGTACTGGTGGGTGCAGACATACCGACCAGCCAAGGGATGCGACCACGGATAGATTTTTGTACCAGTTCAATGGATAAGCGAGAGGTCATTAGAACGCAGTCGTTCTCAGTTTTTTGTCGTAGCTGCCAACCGATCAGTTTATCAAGGGCATTATGGCGTCCCACATCCTCAAATAGATATAACTGATTATCATGTATCGTTGCTGCGGCATGTACGGCACCGGTTAGTTGATGTGTGTGCTGCATAGTATCGACTTGTCGTCGCATGTCTAATAAATAATCCAGACTTGGTATGGTTGCTTCTCTCTGCGTGTTATTTTGCAAATCGCCTTGAGTGTAGCTGCTTAGATCAGGTAGCGCTTGTGTCAATCCAGTGATGCCGCACATACCGCAACCTGTACGCCCTGCGAGCTGACGTTTTTGGGCTTGGATACGTTGATGGCAGCGTTGGTTTAGTACCAGATCCACGATATAAATATCGTAGTCCTGTAGCTGCTTTAAGGTTTGTTCGAGGTTTTCTGATTCAATATTTTTTGACTCAGCGCGTTGATCAACAGAATCTTGATCAAAGGTGAAAGGTTGATAGCTAGCAGTATCGGTAAGTTGAGTTACCTCCCAATCGAGTAATTCATGACTGTGTTGAATGAGACCTTCGCTAAATAAAAACCCAACGGCTAAATACTCTAGCTGATGAGGACTTGCCATCAGCACCGCGTAGTGAATACCATTGATGATAATGGCAACCGCAGCTTCTACAGCGAGGCTAGCTGGTTGGCAATCAATAAATGCTCCATCGGTATTGTCACGGTCTTGACTGGCTGCTGCATAAAAATGCTTTTCCGAAAAATGAGTACGAACCAGTGGTGACATAGGTTTCTTTATGGCTGTCTTTGTCACCTCAGCTGTCTTGCTTTCACACTGTTGCTTGCTAGTTCGCTTATTATCTTTGACAGGGTTTTTAGTCATCATCATGGTTCGTATATTATTTTACTAACAGTATTGTTTCGGCGTCTGTATCACGAACATTGTCATTATTTGACGACCCATTTATCACTTACTATGCAGGCTCAGCCGTGCTTGCATCGACGCGTTGCAGGACGACCGTTGTTGATTTATACGCTGGTATGTGTGAGTCTGGTGCATACGTGTCTAAGTCAAACAAGTCATTACATTCAGGATAGTAGGCAGCGACGGCGTTGGACGCAATATCCATTTCAGTCAATACGAGTGGCCCTAATATGCGCGGTTGGTCGGCGCTATTCTGGCTAGCGTATCTAGTTACCATGACGCTATCACCTTTTTGCCAACCCAAACGGCTTATCTCATCGGGATGCATAAACAGAACATCACGGCGATTGGCCTGACGATAGCGATCGTGAAACCCAAAAATCATGGTGTTGAATTGATCATGGCTACGAACGCTGGTCAATTGCCAAATTTTTTGCTCGTCATTTTTTACATTGCCTTGAGCATTATCTTGTACATTGTCACTACTGCTGTCTGTTCTCGGACTGTTTTTACTCACATTGTTTTTAAAGGTTAATGTTGTTTCTGCCATCTGTGCGGCAACATAGGTAATTGGGTATTGTGGTACCTCAAACTGCGCTTTGCCACTCTCCGTATTCCACACGCGATGACGGGCCGAATGATACAAATGAAAGCCTCGCTCAGTGGTGCGAATACGTTGATTGAAGTCTTCAAAACCGTCGATAGCTTGGGCAACATAGTCACGAACGACATCGAAATCTTCGCTCATTGCTTGCCAAGGAATAGACGAGTCAGTGCCAAGGACGTGCGTGGCAATATCTGCGACAATTTGTGATTCAGACTTTAGTGTATCACTAACAGGCTTGAGATTGCCTTGTGTTGGTACAATCTGACACATGGAATCTTCGATAGTCGCAAACTGTTCGCCTTTGGCAGTGACGATACGTTCAGTACGACCTAAGCAGGGCAAAATAAGATTGTTTGCGCCTGGGTATAGCATGGTCTCATTTAACTTGGTACCCACAAAGATATTAAGCTGTGTTGTGGTCAATGCTTGTTCAATGGCGGTGGTATCAGGTGCTGCCACGGCATAATTGCCACCCATACCCATGAAGATCTTTATTTTACCGTCGATTAATGCCTTTGCGCCTGTGACCACGTCGAAGCCGTGTTTTTGCGGCATAGGTTTTTTAAATACTCGTTCTAGACTGTCGAGAAGCTTTTGAGCGGGACGTTCATGGATACCCATAGTACGATCGCCTTGCACATTAGAGTGTCCACGAACAGGAGATGCACCCGCGCCATCTATACCAACCATTCCCATCAGTAGTAATAGATTGGTAATCATTGCCACATTGTCATCACCTTGCACGTGTTGCGTGATGCCCATACCCCACGTGCAGATAGTCGCTGGACTATCAGCGACCAGTTTAGCCAGACCAATGATTTCCGCTTGAGGAATACCGCAACCGAGCTCTACATCCGCCCATGTTTGCTCTGTAAGCCACTGTTTTAATGGTTCAAAACCTGAAGTATGGGTAGCAATGAAGTCGTCATTAATCTTATCGTTCTCAATCAGCCATTTTGCGATACCTGTTAGTAGCGCTGCATCCCCACCAATTTGAAGTTGAACCACTTCATCGACCATCTCATCACTTTGACCTGCAGCCATGTGTGTGGGCTTTTGCGGATTTCTAAATTTACTTAGACCTTGTTCGCGCATGGGATTAATCGAGATGATTCGACACCCTTGCTCGTGAGCGTGGGCAAGCATTTCTAGCATGCGTGGATGGTTGGTCGCTGGGTTTTGTCCAAACATTAATATCAGTTTGGCCTGCTCAAAATCTTCTAACCTAACGGTTGCTTTGCCGATACCTAACTGTTTACCAAGCATCACAGAAGTCGGCTCATGACACATGTTTGAGCAGTCAGGTAAGTTATTGGTACCAAAACAGCGTACGAACAGCTGATACATAAATGCTGGCTCGTTGGTGACACGACCTGAAGTATAAAATAAAGCTTCATCTGGTGAATTAAGCTGTTTGAACTGTTCAGCAATACGCTGGTAAGCCGCTTCCCAAGAAATCGCTATATAGCGGTCTTGCGCTGCATCGTAATATAACGGCTCGGATAAGCGGCCACTGTGCTCTAGCTCGTAGCCCGACCATCCTTGTAGTTCGGTGACCGTATGTCGCGCAAAGAATGCAGCATCGGCTTTTTTGGTCATGGTCTCGCTGGCAAGTACTTTGATGCCATTTTCACAGACATCAATGGCTTTATGGGATTTGTGGTCGGGCCAAGCACAACCAGGACAGTCAAAGCCACTTTTTGGTTGGTTACTTTGGAATACACTGGCACTACCACGCAAAAAAGTCTGATAATCCATTAGTTTGCGAGTAGAAGAAAATAGTGCAGGCCAACCAGCAGCAGGATGAGAGTATATAGGGATTTTACGCATGACAGACCTCACAGTTAAATGGCAATAGCTAAGCTGTATATAACACTTATATGATATAAGAGATTGCTAGGGCGTGTCTTCAATTTGAGTATTAAAATTTACATAAGCTAAAAATCGCTAACTCCTTGCCAAACTGCATCAAGTCGCTTCGTTAATATCTCGATATATCTGTATGACGCTCTTTGCTGTATGACGCTTTTTGTTTGGCTACAGTTTATCTGTTTTTACATGAGGACACGTGCTAGAAGTTTATAGACTATGATAACAAAAAAGCCTTTAAGAAAAATTAGTTTCCTTAAAGGTTTTTTAATAATAAGAGGGTGTAGAAATTCATCTCCTTAATAAGTATTAGTACCGCGCGTCTTTAGGCTTTTTGCCACTTGGCCAATCATGTATCTTACCAGCAAAGTCGGGGCGTGGCTGATGAGTAAAGAAATGTGCGACATCGACTGCATCTTGATCACTTAATACATTACCGTGACCCCATAACCCTTTGGTCTGAATACCCATCGGCATATTGTATTTTACAAATGCTGCCGCTTTATAGGTACGCGCCATACCCGCGCCAATATTGAAAGATTCATCACCCCATAGTGGTGGAAAGACGATATTGCCGCGACTGTCTTTGAGACCTTCACCACTGTCACCATGACAGGTAGCGCATTGAACCTTATAAATTTGTTCGCCGCGTACTGGGTCTGGAGTTAAGGATTCATCCACTTTACCAGCATTTTGGATATCGACTTTTTGCTCTCTGGGAGTATTTTGTGACAGCCATTTCATATAGGCCATTATTGCGTGCATTTCAGGTGATTCACGATCTAACGGTTTGCCATTCATTGAGCGTTGGAAACAACCATTAATACGGGCTTCCAAATCCACTTCTTTTCCAGAACGAGGCATGACACGAGGGTAAGTGTTATAGCTGTTGATATATGGATCACCCAGTGGAATTTTACCTTGCGAGATATGGCAACTGTTACAGTTCATTTGTGCACCAACATTCGCTGGTAATAAACGCTTGGTCTCATTTAATAAGTGTTTGCCATAAAATATTTCATCAGCGTTTGGCTCATCTAAGATAGAGGTATCTTGCGGCAGCACATAAGTGCCGATATCTTCGTTGGCATCATCTGTGGTTGCTAAGCCATACTCAGGTGCGTTTTGCTCGATAGGCTCTGGCTGTGAGCAACCACTACTGATCGCTGCAACGCCGATCATTGAAACAGTAAGGATAGCTGTGGTGATTTTGCTCATGGTCATTTTTTGAGAGATAACGCTAGCAACAGTAGGCATGTTTAGTGGAGATTTATTCATTATTCTGCTCCTTTTGTTTGCGTATCAATACTTAGGTCTGGGGCGATATCGGTACTGGTTTTTGGTTTTTTGGCGAGGAAAGCGCGCATTTTTACCACATCATTGACATCGATTTTGGGCGCTTGATTCGTCCAGCTGTTACGGACATAGTTGACCACTTCTGCTACATCCGCATCACTTAGGTTAGTGAATTCAGGCATGGTAAAGGCCATACGGTCATGTGGAGTCTCAGGCATTCGCCCACCGCTTAAAGTAATCTGTAATACTGAATCTGCGCTTTTAGAATAAACCGCACTATTGGCATCAAGTGCTGGAAAAATACGTGCGACACCTTTGCCATCAGCACGGTGACAAACTTGGCAATACTCTGCGTACAATATTGCGCCACGTGAATCATAGTCACCATCTAGCATTTTTTGTGTGGTGAGGTCTTCTTTCTCAGGCAGTGTTGCTTCTTTGTTGGGCGCTGGAGACAGTGTTTTTAAGTAGGATGACATAGCATTGATGTCGTAGTCAGTCATATATTGGGTGCTGTGTTCGACCACTTCGGCCATGGCACCAAAAGCAGCGGTGGTATCTGTGCGACCTGTTTTAAAGAAGTCATTTAATTCTGTAACTGTCCAAGTACCAAGTCCACGATGTTCACCGCGTATGCTTTTTGCACGCCAGCCATCGATGACCGCACCGCTCAAATACTCGGCAGAGTCGGTATTACTTAAAGTGACTTCTTGGAAGCCAATACCGCGATCAGTGTGACAAGAGCCGCAGTGCCCAGGACCTTCGATCAAGTATTGACCACGTGTTAATAGAGCGTCGTCTGTCTCAGGGACAAAATCTCGTTTACGGTCAAACAGGACTTGCCAGTAGGCCAAGGGCCAGCGCCAATTTGCTACTGGTGGCAGTTCACTTTCTAGGTTGGGTTGATTGATCGCTTCGACATCCGACATAAAAAAAGCATACATCGCTGCCAAATCTTCATCTGGCATGAGCTGATAAGATGGGTACGGCATGGCAGGATACAGTGCTTTATTACCTGGAGCGACGCCATGTTTGACCGCATTTTTAAAATCGTCAAAACTATAATTACCGATACCTGTTTCTTTATCAGGGGTTATGTTGGTTGAGTAAATAGCGCCAAGCGGGGTCAGCATAGGTAGGCCACCCGCATAATTTTTGCCATCCAATGTGGTATGACAAGCGACACAATCCGCAGTGCGCGCGATATATTCGCCTTGCTCGATGAGAGCTGGGTCAGTAATGTTGACCTCGATATCGCTGCTGCTCGTGCGTATATTTGGCAGTAATTGCCCAATAATAAACGCAACTGCCAGCCCAATGATGGCTGCCATTATTATAATCAGTGGCCACTTTTTCATAAGCCTGCCCTCCATAAGATGTTTTTACCAAGCTTATAATTCATCACCAATACTTTATGAGTAGTCTTAGGCATCTATATTGAAAGTAAATACTTAAGCTTAGCGAACTAAAATTTATACGACTGTTATCTAGTATAGGGTGGCAGGTAATATTGTGATATTGTGGAAAACCACATTATGAGAAAGGTTTTTATTTATAATGTAAGTTCGGTAGATTAGGGTCTGTTGAACATTCAAATGTGGTGCTGGCAGTGACTATTTTTTAGACAATATGCAGTGAAATTTTTGATGCCTAGTCATTCTAGGTGAAACAATTTCGCCATATATTGGCAAAAAAGAGTACTGCCCTGAAAGGCTGATGCTAAAATCACCCCAAACGTTGTTACAAACCTCGCTAAGGTCTCGACATTATCGGCGGCTTACGCCTAGTTTAGTGCAATTTTAGCGATCAGCAGCCCTAATATTTGAATGTTCAACACGCCCTAAATGCAAGGCTGGGTTTATGTATAAAAAGTTTAAAACTCGAGCTATCTTAAATACTTATTGCATTACTGTGGTTATGATGTTTGTGGCTTGGACAACGTTATCTCAGGCGAGTGCTCAAACCTACTATCTAGGTGTGCTAGCACCTCAAGGAGAGATAGCTGCGCAAACGCGCTGGCAACCATGGCTCGATGAGCTTAATAGTCAGTTGTCAGATGACACCGTGATATTGGTACCCTTAGCGCTGGAGAATTGGCAACAACAAATAGAAGCGCGACAGTTTGCACTGGTTCTTGGTCCACAAGTACAGTTTGTAAAAATGAATACCATCAGGTGGCGCTGGCTGTCTACCTTACAAGCAAATACTGATCCATTAAATAGTAATGTCCAAAACGCTAGCATTAATAGATTTGGTACCGACGGCTTCGATAGTCCGAAATCTAACCAGCTCTCGGCGACAGTCAGTCTCATCGATGAATTTAATAAACTAAATGAGCAGACGCCATTAAAACAGCCTAGCGCGATGGAAGAAGTTGCCAGTGCATTATGGGTCGCAGCTGACAGTGATATCTATCGTTTGCAAGATTTACAGCAACGCCGTATTGCGGCTGTCGACGCTGATGCATTTGGTGGATATTTATTGGGAGCGCATTTATTGCAAGAAAAGGGTATAGCGCCTAGCCGTTATCAAACACAGTTTGTTGGTTATCCGATAGAGCGTACTTTGCAGGTTTTGGCCAGCGGAAAGGTAGATGCGGCTATCGCGCCACTTTGTCTAATGGAGGAGATGGCAAGAAGCGGTCAAATCAATGAAAAACAATACCGTCTAATTCATCCCATTGCGACGGCATCGAGCTGCCAATCGTCAACGAAAATATACCCAAACTGGACACTGGCAGCGACTGAGCAAGCGCCAGATTCCTTAATAAGGCAGATTAATCAAAATTTATTCGGAAAGAGTCAGTCAGAGCATGAATTCGAGTTATTAGGATTGAGTAATCGCTGGCTACCACCAGAATCGAGTAGTGATGCTGAGCGCATTCTTTATGAAATGAATCGTCATCCAGCTCAAAAGCAGTTAAGCACTCATGTCATAGAGTGGATGCAATCACACCGTTTATGGGTAGGCGTAATGGCATTGATCTTCATCGTATCGACAGTGAATTATGTTTGGATGAGCTGGCTAGCATGGCGACGACAAAAAGAAATCGTACAGCAAAATCGATTAATCCGTGACTATGATCAGCAATTGCACCAATCAGAGCGCTTTGCGGTCATGGGTGAAATGAGCGGTGCTATCGCCCATGAAATCAATCAGCCGTTAGCGACCATTCAAAATTATGCGCAAGGGTTGTTGATACGTGGCCAACAAGCAAAGTTGTCTAAAAAGGCTGTCAATAGAGCATCATCTGATAATGCAGCGACAGAGGATGCTCTGCAGCAGATTGTAAATGAAACTGAACGTGTCGCTGCAGTGGTGACTAATATCCGCCGCTGGGTAGGACAGTCAAAAGCAAATGATGTTAGTGTCGATATCGCCGCGACCTATCAACAATGTATCTTATTATTGGGTGAGCAAGCAGTAGGTATCAATTTTTGGCTGGCGAGTGAGTATCAGCGTCTAACCTTGCCAAACTTACTATTAGATCAATTATTGATAAACAGCGTAACCAATGCTGCACAGCAAGGGGCAGGCAATATCATACTACGCTGTCAGGTAGAGGGGTATAATAATAAGCAATGGCTGGTGTTGCACCTAAGCGATGACGCAGGCGGTTTTGATCAATCTCAACTTAAGGCGCGGCGGTTACAGGAAAGTCTGACTGGTCAATATGCCACCCAGTCAACGAAAACAAATGGCCTCGGGTTGGGATTGATGATATGCCAACGTTTGTGTAAGTCCTTGGGCGGTATCATGCAGCTAAACAATATTGATGCGAACAATGAAATTGAGACATTCTATCAGATAGAAAGTAGCGGACAGCGACGCTTTAAACGTACTTCAAATGGTAAAGTTCAGCTGCTGCAAACTGATACTGGCTATCAGCTATCAAACACGGTTGGTGCGCAACTCTCTTTTTATTTGCCATTATCTTTAGCAAAGACTGGCGATAAACTGCAATAAATATCAATAATCTAGCCACAAGGTTGCATATGACTTCTAACCACAGACCAAACGAGCTTTTATACTGGCAAGATAAAAATAGTTATTCATCTGATAATTCATCAGGTATTACGCCAGAATCGCTTATCGTTCATATCATTGACGACGAAGAAAGTGTGCGCACTTCCTGTGATTTTTTGATTAGCAGCTTAGGACTATCGACTCAGGTGTGGGCGAATGCACGGATATTTTTGCAGCAAGTTAACATCTATCGTCCAGCAGTGATTGTTAGTGATTTAATGATGCTAGAGATGAGTGGTCAAGCGCTACAAGAGTATCTCAGTCAACAGGATAGTCCTATGGCGTTGATAGCCTTAACCGGAAATGGTGAGATTGCTGATGCTGTCAGTATGCTTAAACAAGGTGCGGCTGACTATCTGGAAAAGCCGATTAATAGCCGCCGCTTACAAGAAGCACTGGCACGTGCGCAAGCGCTCTCTCTAAAGCGGGCCAAGCTTTATGACATTAAAAAGCTCTATGTACAGCTGACCGATAAAGAAAAACAAGTGGCTAATGAATTATTAGAAGGTAACTTAAATAAGAATATCGCCGATCATTTGGATGTTTCTGTTCGCACGATAGAAGTACATCGCTCACAAGTGATGAAAAAAATGCAATCGCAGCATGTCAGTGAGTTGATTCAAAAGTTAGTATTGCTTAATTCTGAATATTCAAAATACTTATATCTATGAAAGTAATTATAAAAAACGCCCATTTACAAGGCGTTTTTTATTTTAGAATTCAAATGTGATTGTTTTATAAATCAACTCAAAATCAAACTGTCATCTTCGACTTTTTCGCCGCGTGTTTGCTCAAACATATCGAGCAAGTCATGCACAGTCATACCTTTGCGAGCATCACCAGAGACATCTAGTACCACTTGGCCTTGATGCAGCATAACGGTACGTGTGCCATGCGCTAATGCTTGTTGCATTGAATGTGTGACCATCATCGTCGTCAGTTTATTGTCCGTTACGATTTTATCGGTCAGCTCTAGCACAAACGCCGCAGTTTTTGGGTCAAGGGCAGCGGTATGCTCATCTAACAGTAGTATTTTAGAGGGCTGTAATGAGGCCATTAATAAGCTAACAGCTTGGCGTTGTCCACCAGACAGTAGACCCATACGGTCGGTCAGACGGTTTTCTAGTCCAAGTTTTAGGACGGAGAGCTTTTCTCGAAATAGTTCGCGGTTACTTGGATTGAGTGCAAAACTCAAACCACGTTTGCCGCCACGCTTATAAGCAAGCGCCATATTTTCTTCGATAGTGAGTGCTTCACAAGTTCCAGCCATTGGATCTTGAAAAACACGGGCAACCCAATGCGCACGTTGATGTGCTGTTTTTTTGGTGACATCAATACCGTTCAATGAAATGCTACCACTATCTACGCGAGTAGTACCGCTTACTGCATTCAAAAAAGTAGATTTACCAGCACCATTGGTACCGATGACGGTTACAAACTCACCATTCGCAATGTTTAAATTGATACCACGTAATGCAGGGTTTTCAATCGGTGTTCCAGGATTAAAGGTCAACCGCAAATCTGTAGCTTGCATCATAATCATTATTCCTTATGGTTGCACATTGACATTAAGCCCGAACTTTACGACTTAAAAATTTATTTTTAGCTTTTGGCAATACCAAGGCAAATACCACGAGTAGTGCAGTAATTAAGTTTAAGTCTTGCGGACCAAAACCAATACTACGCAGTGTGTCACTCGATAGTGCGACTTGAATAAATAGCTTGTACAGCACAGCACCGACGACCACAGCAAAAGTAATCAGCCAGATACGCTTGGCAGGAATGATGGTTTCGCCGATGATAACCGCGGCTAGACCGATGACAATCGTACCGATGCCGATAGAAATATCTGCGCCACCTTGAGTCTGCACAAACAGGGCGCCTGCTAGGGCGATCAGACCGTTAGAGACTGCCATACCAACGATGGTCATCCATGAGGTGTTGATGCCTTGAGCCTGTGCCATTCTTAGGTTTGAGCCAGTTGCGCGCATCGACAGACCTGATTCGGTACTATAAAACCAGTTTAAAAATAGCATGGCAAGCAGCACGACCATACCAATAATTAAACAACGCATCCAATAACCATTGCCATCGGTCACCAATGTACTAAACACCGTGGTTTCACCCAATAGCGGCAAGTTTGGTGCACCCATGATACGTAAGTTGACAGAGTAAAGTGCCACCATAACTAAAATACTGGCAAGCAGTTGCAGTATGCCAAGTTTGACATGTAACCAAGCAGTGACTATACCAGCGACTGCGCCTGCCAGCATGCCAAGCGCACAGGCTAACCATGGATTGATACCAGCGATGATGGATATACCAGCGACTGCGCCACCTAGTGGAAAGCTACCATCAGCGGTCAAGTCGGGGAAGTCTAGTGTACGAAATGAAATCAGTACACCAAGTGCAACGAGGCCATAAATTAGACCGCTTTCAAGCGCACCAAAAAAAGCAATTAAGGACATAAGAGATCAGTAAGTCATAACCAAGCGTTTAGTGAATAATATTCTAGTGATCTATTCTCTGATCAATCCTATATAAATCAGATACGGTATCAGGCTTGTTTAGTCTACTAATTGTAGTACTTTTACTCGTCTGCTTTGTATCTCAATTATCTCGAACTGACCGTATCAATGAATATCAACTAAACAGCGAAGCGGTGAATTTAACAGATTAAGCAATCTGCGGTTAGGGTAAACCAAAACATGTCACGATGAACGACTATCATAAGTTACCTTGGTTCAAAACTTTGATATAAAAGATAGCTCATTTAGAAAGCACACAACCTACCTGATATTGACTAAGTGCTTTATAAATAAGCCAAACAAAAGTATTTAAGCGGTAGTGTTTTAAAAAATCACTTAAACAACAGTCGCTTAAACAAGAATCCCAGCCTACTGGTTCATAGCTGGGTTTCTTGTTTAAATGTTTATTTATGGCTGTATTATATGCCAAATATAAAAGTGCGTTATTCTACCACTTCTTTTGCATTATCGATAACGGCTTGTGGTAATGTGATGCCTTCAGCGGTGGCATTTGTTGGGCTAACATATAAATTAAGCGCTTGTGGCGTATAAACTGGAATCTCGCCTGCTTTTTCGCCGTTTAAAATACGCACGACAATTTTACCTGTTTCGCGTCCCAATTGATAATAATCAACGCCTAATGCCGCCACTGCACCACGTGCAACTGAGCTAGTATCAGAGGCAATGAGTGGGATTTTACTTTCTTTGGCTACTTGAAACAGTGACTCATATGCTGATACCACATTGTTATCTGTTGAAGTGTAAATCATGTCGACTTTACCTTCTAGACTGCGTGCTGCCATCGGAATATCGTTACTACGCTGGGCAGGAGCTTCAAGCACATTGATACCAAGTGGTGTTAGCTTTTCTTTTAGGTTTTTGAGAATAATGGTTGAGTTTACTTCACCTGGACTATAGACATAACCCACATTTTTGAGGTTAGGAATGATTTGGCGCATTAACTCGATTTGTGGCTCGTAAGGAAGCGCATCAGAGCCACCTGTTACGTTGGTGCCAGAACCATCTAATTTAGGTACCAATTTGGCTTCGACTGGGTCGGTCACAGCAGAGAATACCAAAGGAATGGTGCTGGTAGCAGCTGCAACCGACTGTGCTGAAGGTGTGCCAATGGCAACAATAACATCTGAGCTGTCTGCAACGAATTGCTTAGCAATCTGCCCAGCTGTTGCCGTGTTACCTTGTGCGCTTTGGAAATTAACAGTTAAGTTTTCACCATCTTTAAAGCCCGCCTCATTTAGCTCATCGATGACACCCTTGCGTACATCATCAAGCGCTGGATGCTCAACAATAGCTGTAATAGCGACGTTTTTCATCTCTGTTGCGGCATCGCCAGTGGCACTGTCAGCACTACCAGTATCTTGTGCTGATTGATTACAACCAGTCAAAATAGCGGTACAAACGCCGCCTAACAATAGCGCCTTACTAAAATTAAAATGACCAAAACGGTTTTGATACAACATGGGTCTCACTCCTAAAAAAAATAATATGTCCGTACATTATTTAATGGGTAAATAAAGGTTAAAGCACATCATTTATATAATAGATGGCAAAGTGTTACTTAAGTTAGTACTACTTATTATCAGCACTCTGCACTTCTTTATCAACATTGATGGCATTTTTTAACAAGTCATCTGTCAAGATTACGCCTTGCTCAGCACCATGTTTTGGGCTGGCATATAAAGTTAGGATATTCATAACTTCAGGCTTAACTGTATTGACGGCTTCGCCATTGAGCACACGATATACCATTTTTCCCGTGGTACGACCAAAGTCATAGTCATTGACACCAAGTGCGGCAGTAGCACCGCGTCTTACGCTGAACTCATCTGAGGCAATGATGGGGATATCTAGCTCATTGGCGGCACCTGCCATCGCTTCAAACCCAGAGACGACATTATTGTCTAAAGACGTATAAATAACATCAGCACGACCAGAAAGACTACGTGTTGCCATGGCAACATCCGTTGGGCGATTGGCGGTCACATCTAATATTTTAAGTCCACGTGCTGGTGCAAGTTCTTTAAGCTGATTGAGTACCACTACAGAATTAATTTCACCTGGGCTATAGACGTAGCCAATGGTCTTAGCATTGGGTACAATTTTTTGAATATTATCTAATTGTGGCTCAATAGGGAGTTCACTAGATAAGCCTGTCACATTAGATTGGATAGGTACCGCATTTGCATCGATAAGCTTTGCGGCAACAGGATCTGAGATTGCGGTATAGATGACGGGAATGGTTTTGGTTGAGGCCACGATTGATTGAGCAGAAGGTGTTGATATTGCCACGATGGCATCTGGATTGTCTCCTGCGAACTGTTTGGCAATCTGACCCGCAGTCGCTGTGTTTCCTTGTGCGCTTTGGAAGTTAATCGTTAGGTTTTGGCCTTCGATATAGCCATTATCAGCTAACTCATCTATGATGCCGCGACGCATCTCATCTAGAGAAGGGTGTTCGACGATTTGAGTGATGGCCAATGTTTTGGCAGGTTTCGCATCAGTTGCTGTGCTTTCATCAGTCGTTGTGGCAGTATCTGTAGAGTTTGAGCAGCCAACCAGTCCGAGAGTGGCACTGATAGCAGCACTATATAGGCTCAAGCGTAAAGTAGAAGCAATAGTCATTATTAGGTTAACTCATCAGTTATATCAATCGTAAAAACCAAGTAAATATCGTTAGATGCGCTCAGTCTCTTTATGAGAAACCTTGCAGGTCTTCGTTATACTTGATTTTAAAGATGATATTGGAAAATGCAGGTTAGCCGAGTCAATGCTATGTTGATGCCAATATAGCAGGCTAACAATAAAGTAATCGTTCCATCGATTATTATGTTCATATTATGACAGCAATGTAAGTTATCGCAATAAAAAATTAAAGCGCATTCGTCATAGCCATGTTTGGGAGAGTCGCTTATGATTAAACCACATGCTATCTTGTGTACTTTCTCATCGAAAAGATGCCACTAAACGTATTAATGTGCTAACTGATGATACGGCCTTAGTTAAGATGGAACGAAGCAAACTTGCCTAATGATTGAGATAACTTATATAGTGATTGTATTTGAAAAAAATTTAAGGTCGTAAATATTATGAGATTATTAAACCAATCATTCACACTCCTATCAGGTGTGATAGTTTTGACCGCTCTGACTTTTGGAGTAGCAAATGCCAATAATGAATATGCTATGGAACAAGCCCAACAATCTAGCACAGACGCGCGCGCCAGCGTAGCTATGGCAGAAGCAGAAGCAGCGCTAGCAAAAGCAACAGCTGATGAATACGAAGCTAGAGCAGAAGCTCTTGCGAAAGTAGCAGAAACGGCAAAAGCTAATGCATACAAAGCTAGAGCAGAAGCCATTAAAAAAACAGAAGCATACGAAAAAATAAAAGCAGAATTAAAAAAAGTAGAGCTAAATGAATTGAGAGAGCAGTCGCTATTAGACACACATTGAGCGACTACCCATAGTTAAGCATTAAAGCCTACAGCGTAGCAATCAGCAACCCTCATATTTGAATGTTCAACAGACTATAGTTATGAGTCAATATGTGAATGCTAAATAATTGTAATTCGCTGCTATCGTTATTAGCTTATCTTAATGCAATAAAAAAGATGCCACTTAGGGCATCTTTTTGTGTATTTGAACGCTCAACAAACGCTAATCAAAGACTCGCCATAAACTACGGAATAGCCAGCCAATTATATAAAAAGGAATCTCTATTATATCTATAAAATATAACCAATCCCATATACTCGAAGGATCTAAACGACTGCTGCGTCGCGAGCGTCTGATATCCGCAGTATATATAAATAGTATGGCACTAAACACACCACTACCGATAGCCACCCAGAGTGCGGTCGTATCTGCTGTAAAAAACCAATAAGCGATTAAACCTAATGCCAAATAAAAGAGAATATCTGCCAAAAGCCTAAGCAATACCAATGTTGTTCTCCGTTATTCAGCAAGATAGCTTATTCAGCACGACAGTTATGCGGATTAGGTCAGCTCTTTTTAGGCAGATATATCTTATGCGAGTACATCACCAACGACACAAGCATCCGGTAAGGTAACGACCGTCAAGCCCGTCTTTGGCTCACCAGTTGATAGCACCATGCCTTCTGATATACCGAATTTCATCTTACGCGGGGCAAGGTTGGTCACACAAATGACCTTTTTATCAACCAATTGCTCAGGCTCATAAAACTTACGAATACCGCTGAACACGTTGCGTGGCTTGTCTTCACCAACATCCAACGTAAACTGTAGAAGCTTGTCCGCGCCTTCTACATGATTGCACTCTAAGACGTGTGCTACTTTCATCTCAACTTTGGCAAAGTCTTCGATACCAATATAATCGGCTTGCTCAGTATCAACGTCTGTTGTTTGCGCTTTGTCTTTTACGGCAGGCTTGCTATTATCGGACACAGCTGGAGCGTCTGCTTGTGCGAGAGAGGCTTTTGAATCTTCAATCATTGCTTCAATGTCTTTTGCCTCGATCCGTTGCATCAATGGTTTAAACTTATTGATTTTATGACCTAGTAACCACTCATTACGACTGGCAAAGCTTAAGTCGTCTACGTTTAAAAAGCCCTTAGCATTATCGGTCAGTTCTGGTAATACTGGCGCGAGATAAACCATCAATTGACGGAAAATATTAATAGCGACCGAGCAGACGTCTTGAACTTCTTGCTCAGTACCTTCTTGCTTAGCAAGTGACCAAGGTTTTTTACCATCGATATATTCATTGGCTTTGTCTGCACACTGCATGATTAAGCGCATGGCGCGAGAGAACTCACGGTTTTCATAAGCGACCGCGATTTCATCACCCGTTTTAGTAATGTCTTCTAATAGCTCTGACTCGACGCAAACATCCGATAGCATGCCATCGTATTTCTTAACCAAGAACCCTGCACTACGACTGGCGATATTGACTACTTTACCAACCAAGTCAGAGTTAACCTTTTGCATAAAGTCTTCTAAATCAAGGTTGATATCTTCTACTTTGTCAGACAGCTTACTGGCGAAGTAATAACGTAAATACTCAGGGTGTAAGTGTTCAGCGTAAGTTTCGGCCTTAATAAAAGTGCCGCGTGATTTACTCATTTTTTCGCCATTGACCATCAAGAAGCCGTGGGCAAAAACACCAGTTGGTGTGCGTAACTCACTACCAGCTAGCATAGCTGGCCAAAATAAGGCATGGAAATAAACGATGTCTTTACCGATGAAGTGATAAACCTCGGTTTTATTCTCGTTTTCTTGTGCCCAGTAGCGGTCAAAATCAAGCGCTTGCTCAGTACCTTCACGTTTGTCGCATAGGCTTTTAAAGCTTGCCATATAGCCGACTGGCGCATCTAGCCATACATAGAAGTATTTGTCTGGCTCATCGCTTGG
Source organism: Psychrobacter sp. AOP7-B1-24 (assembly GCF_052376215.1). Taxonomy (NCBI): domain Bacteria; kingdom Pseudomonadati; phylum Pseudomonadota; class Gammaproteobacteria; order Moraxellales; family Moraxellaceae; genus Psychrobacter; species Psychrobacter sp. AOP7-B1-24. Next base: position 14,263 of record NZ_JBQSVL010000020.1, on the reverse strand, counting down.
GGTATCTGGAATTTGAAAGCCAAAATAAGGTGCATCACGTGAGATGTCCCAGCTGGTAAGGCCAGCGTCAAACCATTCTTGCAATTTATTTGCCACTGACGTTTGCAAGCGGTTGTCACTGCGTGTCCAGTCTTTTAGGAATTGCTCAAACTCAGGCAAATCAAAGAAATAATGCTTTGAGGTCTTTAGGACTGGTGTGGCATCAGATAGCGTTGAATGTGGGTTTTTAAGTTCGGTAGCGTCGTAGGTAGTACCGCATACTTCACAGTTATCACCATATTGATCAAGGGCACCGCACTCAGGGCATTCTCCTTTGACAAATCGATCGGCTAAAAACAATTTCTTTTCAGGGTCGAATAATTGTTCAACATCCTTTGTGCTAATGTGTCCAGCACTATTAAGACGACGATAAATCAATTCAGAGAAATGCTTGTTTTCCTCTGAGTGAGTAGAATGATAATTGTCAAAATTGACTAAAAATTTGGCAAAATCAGCTTCATGTGACGCTTTTACGGACGCAATTTGTTCTTCTGGCGTTACGCCATTGGCTTCTGCTTTTAGCATGATGGCGGTACCGTGTGCATCATCTGCACAGACATAAGTGACCTGATGGCCTTGTGCCTTCATCGCACGTACCCAGATGTCTGTCTGAATATATTCTACAAGATGCCCCAAATGGATATAGCCATTGGCGTAGGGCAGCGCACTGGTTACTAAAATCTCACGCACTTTTATCACCTATATTTTTATATAAACGGGTTGATTATCAAACGTCTTAGCAGTTTATGGCCATTGGACGCGATGTTATCAATACTAAAAACTTCTAAAAAGAATGAAAACTTAAAAAGTGTGCCTATGATACCGTAATTCGGTTAAATTTGTGACATTCCTCCGTAATTAATCAGGCAATGTATTCTATGTGGCATATAGCGAACTCTTTATTTATCTACTATAAATATTGGCCTTGAACCATAACTGATTGTTGCAAGAACTGTCATGAAAAACCCACCAAGCAATCGCTAAGTGGGTTTTTGGTTAGGCGCCATGGTTTAGATTTTATGATTGAAAATTAAAATAAACCAAACTTAAAATGAACCAAACATTGTCCCTAAAGTGATGACAGTGATGACCGCCACTAGTGGGATAGCCATCGTTACCATTGCAACGTTTAGATATGACTGCTTGTGGGTCAGGCCACAAATTGCTAGCAAGGTGATGACCGCACCACTGTGTGGCAAGGTATCTAAACCACCGGCTGCCATGACAGCGACTCGGTGCATCAGCTCTGGATCGATACCAGCATTGATGGCCATTCTTAGATAATCTTCGCCCAATGTCGACAGCGCGATACTCAAACCACCAGATGATGAGCCGGTAATACCTGCAAGCGTGGTCATTGCGACAGCTTCTGAGATCAGAGGGTTGTCAGGGTTTAGGTTTAAGATACTATCACGAATGATCAAGAAGCCTGCTAATGAAGCGATAACGGCTCCATAACCCACTTCTGATGCCGTATTAAAAATCGGCAACATAGAGTCGTAAGTACCGCGGTTAATGGTCTTTTGTAGGTTATCCCAATGTCCAATACGGAGTAGGACTAGTACTACACAAGCCACGACCAATGAGATGATAATTGACCATAATCCGAGTGAGCCGGCAATATTTAGGTCAGGGAATTGTGTTTGTAAACTGCTAAAATCCATCGAGGGAAAGATAGCATATGTTAATAAAGCATTTAAACCGATGACTAATATCAGTGGAATCATCGCAATGGTAAATGAAGTGTGATGCGTATTTAATGCTTCAGCTTCTTGTGCAGCTGCACCAAGCCCGCCCACATCCTCTTCATCATGCTGACCATAGCCTTCGCCTGCTGCGTTGGCTTTTCTGGCACGTGACTGCAACCATAACCAACCGCCGATAAACATAACCAGACCACCGATAATACCCAAAATAGGTGCGGCAAAGACGTTGGTATTGTAGTAAGGAATTGGAATGGCATTCTGAATGGCTGGTGTGCCTGGCAGGGCAGTCATGGTAAAGGTAAATGAGCCCAAGGCAATCGCTGCTGGTATCAAGCGTTTAGGAATATCGGCCGCTTTGAACAAATCTTTAGCGATTGGATAGATGGCAAATGCCACCACAAATAACGACACACCGCCATAGGTCAAAATAGCACAGACTAAGATAACGGCCAGAATGGCTTTGCTAGCACCCAGCTTTTCGACCACAGTATTGGCAATCGCTGTCGCCGCACCAGAGTCTGCCATCAAACGCCCAAAGAGCGCGCCCAATAAGAAAATAGGAAAGAACTTAAGTAAAAATCCACTCAAAGCACCCATGAAAACATCGGTATAGGCGGGAATACTGCTTAAGAAGTCACCTGAAAGAAATACAGCTAATGTCGCCATAATCGGTGCTAGGATCAGCACAGAATAACCGCGATAAGCAAAAAACATCAATAGTAGTAAAGTAATGACAATAGCAAATGTGCTAAACATGTTCGCCCTCCTTGGCAAAATAAAATCAGCAATGAGATAGCATAATCTTGATACGGATGACTATGATGCTACCTCCTGTGCTCTTAATGTTATTTTCTAGTCGCTGCTAAAATAATATGTTAAGTTAGCACACATAGCTTTTGTATGATATATCGATATAAAACGTATTAAGATGATTTTTAAAAATACTGTGTGATCTATTGGTGTGTACATGGAAAAATCATTGATAATAGCAGTGAATAACAAAAATGAGACTTGCAAGGAGATAAGCATGAGTCAATCAAAAGTATATAGTAGCGCTGACGCCGCGCTGAAAGGCATCGTGAGTGATGGACAAACGCTTGCCATTGGCGGCTTTGGTCTATGCGGTATTCCAGAAGCACTAATTGAAGCATTGCGTGATAGCAAGGTTAAATGTCTAACTTGCATCAGTAACAATGCCGGCGTCGATGATTTTGGTCTAGGATTACTATTACAAACTCGTCAAATCAAAAAAATGATTTCGTCATATGTCGGTGAAAACAAAGAGTTTGAGCGCCAATATCTGGCGGGCGAGTTAGAGGTTGAGCTTACGCCACAAGGCACACTGGCTGAGAAATTACGTTCAGGCGGGGCAGGTATTCCAGCCTTTTATACCGCAACTGGCGTAGGGACGTTAGTTGCTGAAGGCAAAGAAACCCGTGATTTTGATGGCCGCACTTATGTGCTTGAGCATTCATTACGAGCTGATGTGGCGTTAATTAAAGCGCAAAAAGCTGATAAAGCAGGGAACTTAATATTCAACAAGACTGCTCGTAACTTTAACCCTGACTGTGCGATGGCTGGGAAGATTACTATCGTAGAAGTAGAAGAAATAGTAGAGACTGGGATGCTAGACCCAGATGAGGTTCACCTGCCGGGTATTTTTGTTCAACGTATTGTATTGAATAATAGCCCCGAAAAACGTATTGAAAAAGCGACAACTAAGACGGTTGAATGTGCTTAAGTAATTAGTTGATTGTTTGATTAAATTTTATTCAATAATAATAAGGAAATTACCATGGCATGGACAAGAGAACAAATGGCACAGCGTGCTGCAAAAGAATTGCAAGATGGCTATTACGTAAATTTGGGTATTGGTTTGCCTACGCTCGTAGCTAACTATATTCCTGAAGGCGTAGATGTTTGGCTACAGTCAGAGAATGGGCTACTTGGTATTGGTGAGTTCCCAACAGCAGATAAGGTTGATGCAGATTTGATCAATGCTGGCAAGCAAACCGTGACGGCAGAAAAAGGTGCCAGCTATTTTGGTAGTTCAGAGTCTTTTGCAATGATTCGCGGTGGTCATGTTAATTTGGCGATATTGGGCGCGATGGAAGTCTCAGAAAAAGGAGATTTGGCCAATTGGATGATTCCCAAAAAAATGGTCAAAGGCATGGGCGGGGCGATGGATTTAGTCGCAGGCGTGCAGCGCGTGATTGTCCTAATGGAACAAGTCAACAAACACGGTGACCCTAAGATTTTGGCCAACTGTGAGTTACCACTGACGGGCAAAGGCGTGGTTGATCGCATTATTACTGAGCTTGCTGTGTTAGACGTTACTGATAGCGGATTGAAATTGATTGAGCTAGCAGATGGTGTCAGTTTCGAAGCGTTACAAGAAAAAACGCCAGTAAACATTGTGCAGTAATCCTTGTACAGTAAAGCGACTGTCCTAAGATTACTATGTTTTATTCTATAGATATATACGCCGCTATCGTTATAGTGGCGCATCTGTTCAGTTCAATTTTTATAAAAACTAATAATATTCTTAGACCATCATAAGGAATCGATATGGCGACTCAATTACAACAAGATTTGACAGGCAAGGTAGCGTTAGTCACTGGCTCTGCAAGTGGTATCGGACGTGATATCGCCGAAACTTACGCAAAAGCAGGCGCAGCGATCGGTATTGCCGATATCAATCTCGAAGCCGCGCAGAACGTGGTTGATGAGATCGAAGCCGCTGGTGGGCGAGCACTGGCGATTGAGATGGATGTTACATCAGAAGATGCCGTAAATGACGGGGTACAACAGTTGGTCGATACGTTTGGCGGAATCGATATCTTGGTATCTAATGCGGGTATCCAAATCATTGACCCTATTGACAAAATGGCCTTTAGCGACTGGAAAAAAATGCTCGATATCCATTTAGATGGTGCGTTTTTAACCACCAAAGCAGCAATTCAGCACATGTATAAAGATGAGAAAGGTGGTACGGTCATTTATATGGGGTCTGCACATTCGCATGAAGCCTCACTCTATAAAGCGCCTTATGTAACTGCCAAGCACGGACTGCTAGGTTTGTGCCGTGTATTGGCAAAAGAAGGTGCTCAGCATAACGTACGCTCACATGTGATCTGTCCAGGGTTTGTTAAAACGCCTTTGGTTGAAAAGCAGATTCCTGAACAAGCGGCCGAAAAGGGTATCAGTGAAGAGTCAGTGATCAACGATATCATGTTGGTGAATACGGTCGATAAAGAATTTACTACGGTTGACGATATTGCCCAGTTGGCTTTGTTCTTAGCTGCATTTCCGACCAATGTCTTTACGGGGCAGTCAATCGTAGCGAGTCATGGTTGGTTTATGAACTAAAAAGCGAGCGACCAGTATTTTTTAGCATCGAGCTTGATGTTTATCATGTTTGATCTTTTATTACGCCAAAAGTCTCGTTTATCACCACAAGGTCAGTCGTACTGGCGTTGTGGTTTTTTTATGCTTGTAATTCAGCTACACTATCACGATAAAAGGTTTGGCTGAAAAGCTCATAGGCTACCTTGTTTATTGGATTAGCAATGATACACAAAGAGCTGTTTTAGCATACCCACCCACTTGTATAGGTAGTAATGGTCGTTATGTTTAACTTTATGAAAAAAAAGCCCACAAAAAAACCAGAAACGCCAGAACAGCGAGCAGCTCGAGACAGTGCCGTAGATAAGGTGCTGCTTGGTTATGAAGTTGGTACGGTTAGTATTGCGACTATGGTGACGGGTCTTAATCGTGAGGGAGATCAGCTCACTTTAGACTTGCGTTTACCACAAGACAGTAAGCCTGAAACCATTCAGCAAGAGCTTGGGCAGTTACTGCATCCGCATGGTATTACTACGATTCATATGAACGTGCGTCTACCAGCACCAGGGAAAGGGGCAGGTTCAACGTTGCCAAAACCAATGCCAAAGACGACCAATGCCATGGACAGTCAGAGTAAAATGGCCGTAAATCCTGATAGCAGTCAAAATACCGATGTTGAGCCGCCGATTACTAAAGCGGCACCGACACAATCGTCATTAGCAGCACATCCGCGTATTCGTCATATTATCGTGGTAGCGTCTGGCAAAGGCGGTGTCGGAAAATCAACGACGACTGTCAATATTGCCTTAGCATTACAAAAGCTCGGCAACCGTGTTGGTGTGCTAGATGCTGATATTTATGGCCCAAGTATGCCTACCATGCTAGGCGTTGCTGATGTGAAGCCGCAGTTAGAGAACGAGCAATTTGTGCCTGTTGATGCGCATGGTATGGCGATGCTGTCTATTGGTAGTTTGCTTGATGGTGATAATACACCTGTCGCGTGGCGCGGACCAAAAGCTACTGGTGCATTGATGCAGCTCTATAATCAAACGAACTGGCCACAGCTAGATTACCTAGTGATTGATATGCCACCAGGTACGGGAGATATACAGTTAACGCTAGCACAGCGGATCCCAGTCACCGGAGCCGTGATTGTGACCACTCCGCAGCATGTTGCTTTACTGGATGCACAAAAAGGCGTTGAGATGTTTAACAAGACCAATATTCCAGTACTTGGTGTGGTCGAAAATATGGCGTTACATACTTGTAGTAATTGTAATCATACTGAAGCTATTTTTGGCTCCGGTGGTGGTGAGTTTATCGCTGAACAATATCATGTACCACTATTAGGACAGTTGCCACTTGCGAGTGGCATTCGTGCGCAAGTGGATAAGGGCGAACCAAGTGTATTGGCTGATGATGAGTTTGCGCCATATTATCTGAGCATTGCTAAAAATATCGAAGCCAATATCGATAAGTTTGCCAAACCTGTCGATGACAAGCGAATTTTTTAAAAGAGAACATTGTGAGCTTAGCTATTTATCAAAGTTATTTAGACTATGCGCCTAAGCAATATAAGTTTTTAAAATTATTGCGCCCACTGATATATGTAATCGAACTCTTAAATAATCAATTGATTGCTACTTGCTATTATAAAGAGGGTAGTAGCAAGCAGTATCAAATCAATGCTGACTTTAGCAATCGGCGTATGCCGGTTGCTAATTTCAATAATTTCTTGAAGGCTATCGTTGAGTTATTACTAAAATTTCCCAGCCACTTCTTATGGATAAACGCTATCGTATTCGTGAATGTGGATGAAACGCTCATCGATGGATTAACAAGTATTGAAGTTAAGGTGATTACCGAGGCTTTGTTTGTGGGTTCTGCCCAAGCAAAAAGAAAGATAGTTCATATCACTGTGAGTTATCAAGGACAGGTAGTACCATTAGAAAAATTTGGCTAGAATCTGAAAAATCGGCTGAAAATGACTGGTATTGAATCAAGGCTACTATAAATTGGGCCATCAATTCCGTATAATCGTCGCTATTAAATACTTTCTAAGGAACAATAATGTCTATCAAGTCTGACCGCTGGATTCGTAAAATGGCCGAAGAGCAAGGCATGATTGAGCCGTATGAGCCAGGTCAAGTGCGCTTCAATGATGCAGGCGAGCGTTTGGTGAGTTACGGTACTTCAAGCTATGGTTATGACGTGCGCTGCGCACCTGAATTTAAGGTATTCACCAACGTACATTCAGTCGTCGTTGATCCTAAAAACTTTGATGAAAAAAGCTTTATTGATATCGTTGGTGATGAATGTATCATTCCACCTAACTCATTTGCGTTAGCCCGCACCATGGAGTATTTCCGTATTCCACGTGATGTACTGACTATTTGCCTTGGTAAATCAACTTATGCACGTTGCGGTATTATCGTTAACGTCACGCCGCTTGAGCCAGAGTGGGAAGGTCATGTGACTTTGGAGTTTAGTAATACCACCAATTTACCAGCACGTATCTATGCTGGAGAAGGGGTTGCGCAAATGCTATTTTTCCAAAGTGATGCTGATGATGTCTGCGAGACCAGCTATAAAGATCGCGGTGGTAAATACCAAGGTCAACGTGGTGTGACGTTACCAAGAACGTAGACAATATCTTGGGTAAGCTACAGCACAAAAAAAGCCCGTCATATTCGATATGACGGGCTTTTTGGTGCAGAAAAACCAATTATTTTAATACCTTTAAACCCGCTTTGTTATCACGTTTTGGCTTAGGTGTCGCATTGCTCTTTTTAGCAGTAATTTCTGACTCATCTTCAGGCTGATAGTTTTCATATTCGTTAGGGTCAAAAAACATACCTTGCGAGTTTTCTTTTGCATAGATACCCATCACAGCAGTCAGCGGTATCCAGATTTCTTGTGAAACCCCACCGAAACGCGCACTGAAATTAATATAATCATTGCCCATATGCATATTACCAGTCGCACGGCTAGCAATATTGAGTACGATACGCCCGTCTTGTACATGTTCTCTTGGAATCTGCAGATTCTCAGCAGTGGCATCAACCATCAAATAAGGGGTAAGGAGGTTGTCTTCTATCCACTGGTATAGTGCGCGTACCATATAAGGACGGGTGGGGGTAATAGAGGTGGTTTCACTCATCTGATGATTTCCTATACAAATTATGTCTAGTGATTAAAAATGTTTTATTTAGCAATTTATCGCACGATAAACGCCATTGTATGTTTGTTTTATTTGTAGTTATTTTAGGACAGCTTTTAATACTTGTCTAATCAACGCACACTTTTTTGAAAGCTGCTACGCTCAAAAACTCTAGTTTGATACTCATATAATGGTCGACTAATCGCGCGTGGTAGCTCGATACCCATTTCATCTAGTCGCCATAGCAGTGGTGCTAATAGCACATCACACCAGCCAAACTCATCGGCCATAAAATAGGGTTTATGAGCAAAGAGTGGGGATAAAGTAATAAGGGAATCGCTTAACTGCTTTTTAGCAATGGCAGCTTGTGCTTTATTAAAACTGTCTGGATGCATCAATAGGCGCTTACCAAGTACAAGCCAATCATGTTGAATTCGCCAAGCCAATTGCCGAAACTGTGCACGCTCTTGTGGCGTCTCAGGCAGTAGTTTATTGGTATGATAACGCTCTTCTAGGTACTCAAAAATGACATTAATTTCATAGAGCGCAATCTCACGCTGCTGTAGTACAGGCAAGGTATGATAAGGGTTGAGCTCGGTCAAATCTTCAGGACGTTCAGAGTGTAAACGTGATAAATAATAAGCGAGATTTTTTTCTTCAAGTAATAGGCGTACCACATGACTGTTGTAGCCGTCATCAGCATATAGAATTAGCTGACTACTTGGAATGTCGTTCGCATCGATCATGAAAGCCTAATGTTAATAGTGAAGGTTGTCATCGTAAACAAAGTTGTCCTGTTTATCAAGGTAACGTACGTAAACATTGATATTGAGCGTTTTATTTGTCTATTTTGGTTGATGGAGCGTTTGGTGTTCATTATTGATTATTATAATAGAAAAAAGGCACTACCAAAGTAGTGCCTAATATCTTGCTTGGTTTTGATGTTTTTAGTATTGGCTTATTTTACATCTTTCCAGAACTCTTTATTCAATAAGTAAACTGGAATCAATAAGACCAATAAGAACAAAATAACGAAGAAACCAATTACTTGGCGGTCATGGCGAGCAGGTTCGCCCATCCATGCCATAAAGTTAACCAAATCGCCAACCTCACTCTCAAACTCTTCTTGGCTCAACTCTTCTTGCATGTTATGCAAGACATGAGGCATGGCTGCGTTCGCTAGTACTAAGTTGTTAGCACCCCAAGGACGGCTTGGATCTTCATAGAACGACAGTAGGTAAGTATATACCCAATCATCGCCACGCAGTCGTGTCTCAAGTGATAGGTCAGGAGGCGCTGCACCAAACCAAGCTGCTTGGACTTCAGGGTCAATTTCAGCATTGATATGGTCACCAATTTGATCAGTGGTTACCATTAGATACTTTTCAACCAACTCAGGTGGTATTTCTAAATCTTGAGCAATGCGAGAATGACGAACGTACTTAGCTGAGTGGCAACCCGCACAGTAGTTCATAAAGGTTTTCGCACCGTTTTGTAGTGAGCCCTTATTGGTAAAATCAATAGGGGCTGTACTACAAGCTAAATGCTCTTCGACACCATCGGCGTTTACGAATGTACCACATCCGTGACCGCCAGCTGCCATTGCAGTACCAGCAGTCAAACTCAATGCCGCGCCTAAGCCTAGACCAGCTAGGGATTTAATTAGCGTGTTCATTAGTGACCTCCGGTAACGCGTTCTGGTGGCTGTTTACACTTTTCAATGGCAGTGTAAAATGGCATCAATAAGAAGAATAAGAAATAGAGCACTGTACATATACGAGCCATGAGTGTTGCTGTTGGCGTCGTTGGCGTGGCACCTAAGTAACCCAATATGATAAAGCTGATGGCAAACACAGTCAGTGCAATTTTAGACAAGATGCCTTTATAACGTATTGAGCGTACTGGTGATCTATCAAGCCATGGTATTAAGAACAGTACGGCAATTGCGGCACCCATTGCGATAACACCACCAAGCTTATCAGGAACGGCACGTAAGATGGCATAGAATGGCGTGTAGTACCATACTGGTGCAATATGCGCTGGTGTTTTCAGTGAGTTCGCTGTCTCAAAGTTTGGTGGCTCAAGGAAGAATCCACCACCTTCTGGGAAGAAGAATACCACTGCAAAGAAACAAATAAAGAAGACCACAATACCAACCATGTCATGCACAGTGTAGTAAGGATGGAACTCGATACCATCTAATGGTATGCCATTCTTATCTTTTAGCTTTTTGATGTCGATACCATCAGGGTTGTTCGAACCAACATGATGTAGCGCCACAATATGCATAAATACTAAGCCTACCAAGACTAGTGGAATAGCCACTACGTGTAGTGCAAAGAAGCGGTTTAGGGTAATACCTGAGATGATATAATCACCGCGTACCCATTCAGCAAGACCGTCACCAATCACTGGTAGAGCAGCAGGAAGGTTCAAAATAACCTGAGCACCCCAAAATGACATGTTACCCCAAGGTAGTAGATAACCAAAGAAGCCTTCTGCCATAAGTGCTAGGTAAATACCCATACCGATGAGCCAAATAAGCTCACGGGGTTTCTGATATGAACCATATAGCAAGGCTCTGAACATATGCAGATAGACCACGACAAAGAACGCAGATGCGCCAGTGGAGTGCATATAACGAATGAGCCAACCACCTTTTACATCACGCATGATATATTCAACAGACGCAAATGCCCCTTCGGCACTTGGGTTGTACATCATCGTCAACCATATACCAGTCACTAATTGGTTGACCAATACAATCATTGATAATACGCCAAAGAAATACCAAAAGTTAAAGTTCTTTGGTGCGTAGTACTTTGACATATGGTATTCATAGGTTTCAGTCGCAGGAAAACGCGCGTCCACCCAATGCATCAATTTCTTACCAATACTCATATTAAGCCTCCCCAACCGTCAAGATAGTACCATCCATACCATATTCTGGAACAGGTAAATTAAGCGGTGCTGGAACGCCACTAAAAACGCGTCCTGCTAAATCATACTTAGAACCATGACAGGGGCAGAAAAATCCGCCGAACCAGTCATTACCACCCAGATCGGCTGCGCCAACATCAGGGCGATAGTTTGGTGCACAGCCCAGATGTGTACAAACACCTTCAACCACCAAAACATCTGGTGAGATAGAGCGTTCTGTATTTTTGCAATATTCAGGTTGTAATGATGCTTCAGAATCTGGATCAGACAGCAAAGGTTTTACAGATTCTAAAGTCGATAACATATCTTCTGTGCGTTTAACCACATAGATAGGCTTACCACGATATTTGACAACAATCATCTGTCCAGCTTCGATAGAACCAATGTCTTGGGTCACTGCAGCCCCTGCAGCCTCAGCTTTAGCGCTTGGATACCAAGAACGGACAAAAGGTGTTGCCACAGCAGCGACTCCAACTGCACCAATCGCGGCAGTTGAGGCAATAAGAACTCTACGGCGTTGTACGTTAACGCCTTCGGCTTGGCTCATTAATACTTCCTCCAGGTGAATGAAATGGGATTATCCCACACTGGGTTTGTGGCTTAGAAAATATACAATATCAAGCCACTTTGGCTATGCCTAATTTTGCTAATTGTTGCTATTCTAAGCTATTTCGGTGATAAAATAAATTATTGCGTTAAAAATAAAGCAACCTCAATAGGGTATATTATAAGGTTGAAAGTGATAATCACCGCAAAACGTCTAGAGGTATTACTGTCTAACATCCATCCTTTACGAGGATTGTAGACGTAATGACCTTAAAATTAATAAGGATATTTAGCAATAGCGAATGATACTTGAAAATTAGGTAACTTTCACTATATAACTGCTTTGTAAGTAGCTATAAGTAAATAATCACCACTTCATATCATAAAGTGGTGATTATTTCTGATAATTAAGTACCTGTCACCATAAATAAGCTGCTATCGCAAAATATCAAGTATGCTTTAACCTTCAAGCGTACTCCAACGCTCTAACTTGACCATCATCTCATCTTCTATAGCCAATAATCGCTCGCTAGCCGCTGTTGCTGCAGTGATATCAGTAGTGAACCAAGAACCATCTGCCAGCTGTTCTTGCAATTGATTTTGCTCAGTTTCTAATGCTGCGATTTCTTTTGGTAGATTATCCAGTTCGCGTTGCTCATTAAAATTAAGCTTTTTGGCCACTTTATTGGGTTTTGCAGCCGTTGGTTTGCTGGCTGTTTTAACTGCGGTATTGCTTACGGGCGCTCTAGCTGCCTTGGCTGCTTGTTCACGGTTTTTTTGTACCAGATATTCTTGGTAGCCGCCAACATACTCACTGACGACCCCTTTGCCGTCTTCATCTTCGTCAAATACCCATGTTGAGGTAACAACGTTATCCATAAATGAGCGATCATGGCTGATAAGCAAAATCGTTCCGCCAAAGCTGGCAACTGATTCTTCTAATAGCTCAAGTGTCGCCATGTCCAAATCATTGGTTGGCTCATCGAGTACGAGAATGTTGGCAGGTTTTAATAGTTGTTTGGCAAGTAGCACACGGTTACGTTCACCACCTGATAGTGCCTTGACAGGAGTACGTGCACGCTCTGGGGCAAATAAGAAGTCTTGCAAGTAGCTCATGATGTGTGTCTTGCGACCACCCACTTCTACAAAATCTGAGCCTTCTGAGACATTTTGTGCCACACTAGCTTCAAGGTCTAACTGATCGCGTAGCTGGTCGAAAAATGCAATTTTTAAATTGGTACCCAATTCGACGTTACCAGATTTTGTGACTTCGTCATCAGACATATCGAGTAGAGCTTTAATAAGTGTGGTTTTACCTGCACCGTTAGGTCCGACAATCCCGATTTTATCACCACGCATGATAGTCGTGGTAAAGTCATCAACCAGCACGTTGCCATCATACTCAAGATGTAAGTTTTTGACTTTACAGACGAGCTTGCCGCTTTTCTCACCTTGACCCATGGTGATATTCACATTACCGACTTGCTCACGACGGGCGCTACGCTCTTCGCGCAGTGCTTTTAGATCGCGAACACGACCTTCATTACGGGTGCGGCGGGCTTTGATACCTTGACGAATCCAAACTTCTTCTTGCGCCAGTTTTTTATCAAAGTTAGCGTTATTTTTTTCTTCAGCCAATAACTGTAGTTCTTTTAGCTCTTGATAGCGTGCATAACCACCTTCGCCTTGGGTGACATCATAGCTGGTCAACTGCCCACGATCTAGCTCAATGATACGAGTCGATAGTTTATTCACGAACGCTCTATCATGGGTCACGAATAATAGTGTCAGACCTTGCCAATCTAATAAAAAGTGCTCTAACCACTCAATACTATCAACGTCTAAATGGTTGGTCGGCTCATCGAGGAGGAGTACATCAGGTTTGGTAACCAATGAGCGTGCTAATAGCACACGACGTTTACGACCACCTGACAATGAAGACAAGTCGTCTTCTGGGTCTAGCCCCATGGTTTTGATAAGACGAGTTGCTTCACGTTCCAAATCCCAACCGTGTACGGCATCGATATCATGCTGCAACTCCGCCATACGCTCGCAAGCAGCCATGTCGCCATTCGCACACAAATCGGTCTGTTCGTTGTAGTTGATCAACAGATCAGCAGTACGTCGGCTACCACCCATCACAATGTCTAGGATGCGACCACTACTTTCAGGTACGTCTTGTTCTAGCATCGCAATACGTACGCTACTATTAATAATAACTTCGCCACTATCAGGTTGCAGTGAGCCATTGATCAGTTTAAACAAAGTAGACTTACCTTCGCCATTACGACCGATCAAACAGACACGTTCGCCTGCTTCAATCGAAAAGTCAATGCCATCAAGAATAGGAGCAACGCCAAAAGCGAGGTGAATATCTTTTAAATGTATCAGTGCCATAGAATATCTTAAGCTTATATAATAGTGAGGTAGGGGTTGTTGCAGAATTGCTAGCAGTATAACATGCCACTACATAACTGTAGTGAGTGTAAATGGTTTTATGCACACTATTTATAGCTACTATATTTAA
>NZ_JBQSVL010000019.1:0-47472 GCF_052376215.1 Psychrobacter sp. AOP7-B1-24 | reverse complement strand
TTGAGCCTGAACCAGTTGTTGAGCCTGAACCAGTTGTTGAGCCTGAACCAGTTGTTGAGCCTGATGCAAATAATTCTCAGTTAACTTCTCAATATGATGACCCTCGTGTTTTACTGCGTTGTCCAGCTCAGGTGTTAACAGGCGAGTGGACACCAGAAAAATGGGACTATTGGTTACAAACGGCCCGCGAAGCAGATATCTTGGCTCCAGATGAGTTAGCGCTTGCTCGACAAGGTATGATGACAGGATTGTGTGACGGTAAAGCCGTCTTTGTGACGAGTGTGGATAGTCGTCATTTGCAGACCACATTTCAACAATTAGCAGCGAAGCTACAACAGCAATTTACTCAAGCAGATATTGACCTGAAAATCGATGGTAGTGTCATGATGGCTGAGGATAAAACACCTGAACGCCGCCAACAAAAACGACTAGTACAAGCCAAAGCGCTAGCAGAATCAAAACTGTTGAGTACGCCTGTGATGCAATATTTGACTGAGCGTGGTGAAGGAACAATGGGTAAAGTACATTTGTATTAAGCAGTCAGAAAAAGTATTGTTAAATTTATTTGAAATTCTATATAGTTGCCTAGTGCAATTTCCTTATAAATATCAAGGTGAGGCTATACTATCATCTTGATATTTTTGGTTTTAGGACTTGTAAAACACAACCAATCCAGTACCTTTGGTTACTATAAGGTAAATTAAAAGTTCGTTATAATGGTTAAGTTATATTAAAAACTGAAATACAGCTTAGGTGAAAGTATGTTAGATAATTTACGCGGTATGGCCGTGTTCGCCAGTGTGGTCGGACACGGTTCTTTTAGTGGCTCAGCTCGTGAGCTAGGTATTACTACCAGTGCAGTCAGTCAGCAAATCCGTTCCTTAGAAAATGATTTGGGTGTGGTATTGCTTCATCGTTCAACCCGAAAACTTAGCCTAACAGAAGCTGGTGAAAGCTTCTATGAAGCAGCCAAGGATGTAGTGAGTGCTGCTGAACAAGGTAGAATTAAAGTGAATCAGTTGCGTGATGAATTAGCGGGTAGTTTGCGTGTGGCGACAACTCCTGAGCTGGGTGTTAATCATATCTTGCCTGCTCTCTCTACGTGGATGGCAGCACATGATGATCTCAGTCTCACTTATCTGGCAGACAACCATTATATTGATATGATTGATGAGCGTATCGATATTGCAATCCGTATGAGTCCTTCTATGAATGACTCTAGCCTGAGTAATCATCCATTGACTGATGTGCGTCAGATGCTCGTCGCCTCACCACAATATCTACGCCAACATGCTAAGCTACAAACACCTAAAGACCTAGCAAATCATCAGCTGATTTGTATTGAAATCATGAAAGATGCTAACCAGATTGATATGGTTCAAACAGAAAGTGGAAAAAAAACGCGCATAAAAATGAACTCGCACATTTATACCAATAATGTCTTTATGGCGACTACTTTGGCCAAAGAAGGTCATGGTTTGGTTAGAATGATGGAAATGGATATCAAAAAAGAGTTGGAAAGTGGTGAGCTAGTTGAGGTTTTGACAGGGTATCAATTACCAAGCTTTGTATTATATGCAGTTACCTTGAATGCTGAACAGCAGCCAGCTAAGATTATTCGTTGCTTAGAAGTCTTAAAAAAGTACTTTCACGCTCATTAGGGCGTGTCTAAAATGAAGATACGCCCTAAGAGGTATATGATAAATAGTCTCTTTATTCAGTTTAACTGACTATCTATCGTTTCTTTAATTTACTCCTCAGCAGTTTCTGCAGCTTGACTGACCACTGTTGTCGCAAAAAAACCTGCTAGTTCATCTATTGGCAGTAATCCTAAGTCCGTACCTTTACTGGTACGGACCCTAACGCTGGATTGTTCCAACTCTTTTTCTCCAATTAGTAAAAGAAATGGTACTTTCTGTAAGGTATGCTTGCGAATTTTGTAGCCAAGTTTGTCCTTACCAAAGTCACATTCTACCCGTAATGATAAATCCTGTAGTCGCTTTAAAACTTGGTTGGCATAAGCTTGTTGATTTTCAGAAATAGTGATTATCATAATTTGGACAGGTGCAAGCCAAAAGGGTAGGTGACCTGCGTAGTGCTCAATCAAAATACCGATAAACCGCTCAAGCGAACCGAATATAGCGCGGTGTAGCATGACTGGTCTCTGTTTCTGATTGTCTTCATTAATATAGCTAAGATCAAAACGCTCTGGTAGGTTCAAATCTACTTGAATGGTGCCACATTGCCACTCTCTGCCGATCGCATCTTTTAGCGTAAATTCAATTTTAGGGCCATAAAACGCGCCTTCTCCTTCACTGACTTCATAAGCGATATCAATGTCTTGCAAAGACTGAATGAGGGTTTGTTCTAAAAAGTCCCATATTTGCTCTGATCCTATTCTATTTTTTGGACGGGTAGACACTTTGATAGCAATATTATCAAACCCAAAATGTTGGTAGATTTTATAAATCAAGCGGATGGTACTGACACACTCTGATAGCAACTGATCCTTGGTACAAAATATATGCGCATCATCTTGAGTAAAATGCCGAACTCGCATCAAGCCGTGCAGCGAGCCTGAGGGCTCATAACGGTGAACCTTACCAAACTCTGCCATTTTGAGAGGCAGTTCTCTATAGCTTTTTAGATCATGACCATAGAGGCAGACAGCACCTGGACAGCTCATGGGTTTTAACGCGTAGGTTTTTTCATCAGGGGTTTCTACCGAAAACATTTGCTGCTTATAGTTTTGCCAATGCCCTGAGATCTCCCATAGTTCGCGATCCATGACATCCGGTGTATTGACTTCAATATATCCTGCTTTTTCCTGCTCGTGGCGTAAATATCCCGTCAGTAATTGAAAGATTTTCCAACCTTTCGCATGCCAAAAAACAGCCCCTGGTGCTCGTTCGTCAAAATGCAATAAATCCAGTTGCTGTGATAGCTTTCTGTGATCTCTTTTTGCCGCCTCTTCTTGCTGTTTCAAATAATCGGTCAGTTGTTTTCGACCAGCCCAGCAGGTGACATAGATTCGTTGCAGCATAGGTTGACTCGCGTCACCTTGCCAATAAGCACCTGATACATGAGTGATTTTGAAGTGTGGCAAAAACGAAGTATTAGCAACCAAAGGAGACAGATAGACATCTTTCACGCTATCACTGTCACGGTCATTATGTGGCTGAAACAAAGTCACTGTCGATTCACTCTGTTCTATACACTGTTGTAGATATTCTGATTTGAGCGGATTTTCTGAGCTGAATAAATCGATAGCATCAGCTAGAGAGACTTCATTACCTACTATTGTCTGCTTTTTTTGAACCATACTTTGCATGGCATTCGATATCTCATTGAGATGTTCTTCGTTGAAATTAGGCGTTTCGGCAAAATCATAATAAAAACCAGTATCTGTGGTTTGATACTGTATGGGCTTGGCATCTGGATATAAATCTACTACCGACTTTACAAGCAAATACGCAAATGAATCGCGTTGCAGTGTTGAAGCTTCATCATCTTGAGCCGTGATAAGCTGGATGTGGCAGTCTTCAGTAATAAGATGTTGTAAATCAACATATCGGCTACCAACTTTAGCCAAAAATACCTTTTTGTAAGCAGGCGGTTTATAGGTTGCTAGTAAAGTTGCAATCGATATAGGGTCGTCAATTGAAAGTTGTTGAGCGTTTTGGTGACTGGTTATTTGGATATTCATAAGTAATCTGTCAATTATTAAATATAATGGTTAACGGTTGATTTCAAGAGATTGACCACGGCAATTTGGGAACAGCTGGTTTTGATGCCATGCAAGCTGTCCTGAGATGATGGTAGTATCTACAGAGTATCGAAACGCTTTATGTGCAAAAGGCGTCCAGTTACAGTGCATATGGTTATGAGTGTCGCTGACCATGACTTTTTCTTTGTTTTCTTTGAGCAATACCAGATCGGCCCAATAGCCTTCACGTATATAGCCTCGGTCTTTGATACGAAATAAATCTGCTACTTGATGCGATGTCTTGCGTACCATGGTTTCGATACTCATCTGTTTGTCTGCAACCAACTCCATCAACGCAGGTAAAGCATGTTGTACAAGAGGCAATCCAGCTGGCGCATTGAAGTAACTTTGCTGCTTTTCCTGCCAAGTATGCGGTGCGTGGTCGGTGCCAATAATATCCAAACGGTTAGACTCTGAGACTGCTTGAATCAGAGCTTGACGATCTTGTGCTGTTTTGATGGCTGGATTACATTTGATTAAATGCCCTAGCATTTCATAATCCGTATCATCAAAACTTAGATGATGCACACAAACCTCAGCGGTAATATGCTTTTTATCAAGTGGTAAGTTTTTAAACAGATACAGCTCTTTTGCTGTGGTGATATGCAATACGTGCAGCTGTGTACCGTATTTTTCAGCCAACGCAACCGCCATGCTTGAGCTGTCAAAGCAGGCTTGTTTGTCACGAATACGCGCATGCATCACGGCAGGAATATCGTCACCATATTTTTCTTTATAGTGCTGCTCACGTTTTTTGATACGAGGCGTTGATTCACAATGCGTCAGTAAGATAGTGGGCACATTCGAAAATAAGCGTTCAAGGGTTTGTGGGTCATCGACCAGCATGTTACCGGTCGACGCTCCCATAAACACTTTAACGCCACTCACGAGCTTAGGGTCTAGGTTTTCAACGATATCGATATTATCGGCACTGACACCGAAGTGAAAAGCGTAATTTGCCATGCTATGTGCTGCGGCATTTAGCTTCTTTTGATGAAGTGCATTCAAATCCAGTGTCGCAGGCTGTGTATTGGGCATGTCCATGTAGCTTGTGATACCACCAACCGCCGCTGCCATCGACTCTGACTTTACAGTACCTTTGTGCGCTGCCCCTGGATCTCTAAAATGCACTTGATCATCAATCATACCCGGGATCAGCCAGCCACCTTCTGCATCGATATTTTTTGCATCAGACACGCCTGTAATACTGGGCTGTATTTTTTCGATACGACCGTTTTCTATCAGTACATCATTCGTTTTTTGAACGCCTTCATTCACGATGACGGCATTACGAATGATGATTTTTGGTAGATTATTAAATGGTAGGTTGCTAAAACTCATTATGTAAGGCCTTATATCCTTGCACCAGCTCGATATTGGTACTCACCACACTTTCAGAAAAATCACTAATAGATATGTCCATAGGCGGAAAGTCACTCAAGTCAGTCGTGGCATGAATATGGCTGATAGCGGGAACATAAAAGCTATCCGGCAAGTCTTGTCCGTCGACAACGGCATTGTGTCTCACGGCACTTCTATTACCGACTTTGCAATTGAACAAAACGCTATTGAAGCCAATAAAGACATGATGTCCAATTTCGCAAGGTCCATGAATGATAGAGCGATGAGCAATAGAAGAGTTCTCTCCTATGGTGACGGCAGCTCCAGCTTTAGAGTGAATAACCACTCCGTCTTGAATGTTTGAATTGGCACCGATGATGATAGGCTCCATTTCACCTTGTGCGTTCACTTCATCAGCACGGATAACGGCATAGGGCCCAATGAACACATTGGCGTGAATAATAACTTTGCCACAAATAATAGCAGTTTGATCGACATAGGCCGTTTGATCGATGATAGGAAGGTCGCCGGATGGGTTTTTACGAATCATAAGAGGTCTTATTGGTATTGGATAAAGGGTTGCTTAAGATTGATACTTGTGTCAATTCTAAGCCTAGATAAAAACAACTGGGTCGAAAGGTGTGACAGGCAGGACCATGCTGCTGAACGGAAAACAAGACCGCGTCTCCATCACAATCTAACTTGGCGTCGATGAGCTGTTGGTGGTGACCGGAGCTTTCTCCTTTGCGCCATAAGGTTTGTCTGGAACGCGACCAGTAGCAGACTCTTTTAGTGGTTAAGGTCTCTATCAGCGCTTCAGCATTGACCCAAGCCATCATTAATACCTCTTTGGTTTGGACATCTTGTGCGATCGCTGCTATCAGTCCTTGATCATTCCAAGGAATATGATCCATAACCGTATCAAAACAATATTGCTGGCCTTTTTTGCCGTGTTCCATGGTCAAAAAAATAGACGTGTTTGTGTTTACCATTGCCATGAGCCTTCTGCGACAGCGTCATGCGCATGCAGGCTTTCTGCATGAATGACTTTGAATTTAAATCCTAAAATATTGGCATAGTCTAAGAATGTGTGATGTAGCCGCCGTACGGCATCTTCGCAAAACATCAAGTTTTGTCCGTTTGCCAGTGCAAAAGCCTGCTCATCGACACGCTTCACGGCTGTTTGTACAGGCGTAGCAAGAGCGTGTTCTGCTTGGTCAATAAGTGCAATGAGTGACAGTTCAGATACATCAGCTGAGAGCTTGAAGCGCAATTGGGCAATGCTGCGCTGGCTATGCGGCGTTGCAACAATGGCCTCGGTAGTTCCCAACCAATCGATAACCTCTGCTGCATTGGTCAGATCAAATCGCTCCTCTGACAAGGCTTTTTGAAACTGCTGTTGAATCAAGCTACGCGATAAGGCTGCTGAACAAGGACAAGTAGATGAGTAAGGGATTTCAACCTGAATCTCAACGAAAAATTGATGGTCAATAAGCTGGCAGGATAACTCAAAAGGGTAGCTTTTCCAGCCAGTTAGCGGACTGACTAACGCTGGACGTTCAACATAGAGCTGACTTTTTATGTGTAATTTTGCGTTGTTAGATAAGCCTTCGTGACTCTTGAGAAAATCCTGCAATGTCTCTTTGAGGTGAGAGATATTAAGGTTTTTTAATTTAGTTAATTCCAGTAATCGAATGTATAGCCGAGACATATGAATTCCCTTGACAGCTGGGTCGTCTAGGCTAACAAAGGCACTCATATGGCTTGGACAAAGTGTATTCTCAATATAAATGGGTAAGGCAATATTTTCCATACCGACCCAGTCTAAACGAGCAGAATAGGGTGGGGCCTTTAGATTAGCAGAAACATCAGGTAGATCATTAATCATTAATATGCAAAACCCAGTTGAATTGTTAAATGTTATGTTATAACATTACTAAATATTTGGCAAGTATAGCGATGCTTGCTGTTTCACCTATGCATTTTTAATGTAGATGGCTTCAAATGAAAAGTAGTGTCTTTATTTTTTGCTCCGTTTTTTACCCTATATGCTTTCTAACAGCTTGTACCCATCAGTCTGTTAAAAGTCAGCACGTACCGACAGTCATACCAAACGATCATTCAAACTATAATCATTCAAATCATAAGCATGCAGAAAAAAATCTGGCCAACCATCCAAACAAGCAATTGTCTTATAGACAATCAAACAATGATTTAGTGCACTCGCACTCAGTACAAAATCCAGTCCTAATGAATCAAAAACAAATTCCAGATACTTACCGTATATGGTTAAACAACAGCGCCAATCAGCAACAAGCTATTGAATACACTTCTTTTCTAGAAAGTAAGGGTTTGGCTGGCTACATACCAGATCATGAGTTTTTTCAAAGTGCTAGAGATTGGAAGAAGTGCGGTGCTGCAGAGTTTGAAATACCACCTACAGAGATATGGTCAAATATTATACCCACACTGCAAATAATGAAAGTACTCGTCGATGATAAAGTGATTAGTGATTTCACGGTTACGTCCGTGTATCGAAACTTCAGTTTAAACCGCTGTGCTAAAGGTGCTGATACCTCACGTCATGTGTTTAATACGGCGATAGACTTTCGGATAGGAAGTGAAAGGCCAGATACACTAGAGACAATACAAATTGTAGACACTAAAAAAAGACTTTGTACCTTCTGGCAGGACAAAGGAGCGGCGTTAAACATGGGGCTTGGGGTTTATAGTTCTGGACAAATTCATATCGATAGTGCTGGTTACCGAACATGGGGCCCTGATCATCGTAGTAAATCTTCCCCTTGTTTGTCTGGCAGTATCTGAGTCAAAAATGCAACCAGCTGATAAGTCAAAAAAATAACCAACAGACATGATGTTCATGATTTTACGTAACAGTATTTTTATGCATTCATATTTTTTAAGTACTTTTTATAACCGCTATAGTCGATTCAATTTAAAAGTAGTACCAGGCAACCGAGCGTCGGTGTCTATGTGATATTTCAAGCAAGGTTAACGCTGTAATACTTTTATAGTGGAATGGCTATATATAAATTGATAGAGAAGAGAAAGCCAATGAGTAATTCTTTAGCCATCGAAAAAAAACTGCCTGTGACAGTGTTGTCCGGGTTTTTGGGCGCAGGTAAAACCACGCTACTCAATCATATTTTAAATAATCGTGAGGGTAGACGAATTGCCGTTATCGTGAATGATATGTCTGAGGTAAATATTGACGCAGCATTGGTCAGAGAAGGTGGTGCTGAGCTATCTCGAACCGACGAAAAGCTAGTGGAAATGAGCAATGGCTGTATTTGTTGTACGTTACGAGAAGATTTATTGATAGAAGTGCGACGTCTGGCAGAAGACAATCGCTTTGATCAATTAGTCATTGAATCAACCGGCATCTCCGAACCGTTACCTGTTGCAGAAACCTTTACTTTCGAAGATGACGATGGTTTCTCTCTTAATGAGTTTGCCCGTTTAGATACCATGGTGACCGTTGTTGATGCCTTTAATTTTTTAAAGGACTACAGCTCTTACGACAGCATACAATCTCGAGGTGAATCGTTAGGTGAGGACGACCAACGTACTGTGGTCGACTTATTGATTGATCAAATTGAATTTTGTGATGTGATTGTGTTAAATAAAGTTGATTTGATTTCGGATGAGGAGAAAGAACGGTTACTAGCAATCATTCATTCGTTAAACCCACGGGCTAAAATTGAAATTTCTCAATTTGGCCAAGTAAATCTAGATAAGTTATTGAATACCAATTTATTTGATTTTGAAGCAGCCTCTGAAGCACCAGGTTGGCTGAAAGAGCTTAGGGGAGAGCATACGCCAGAAACGCAAGAGTATGGCATCAGTAGTTTTGTTTATCGAGCCAGACGTCCCTTTCATCCACAGCGTTTTTATGATTTTATTAACACAGAGTGGAAGGGTGTGGTGCGCTCGAAAGGCTTTTTTTGGCTAGCATCCCATCCTAAATTGGCAGGTTCTTGGTCTCAAGCGGGTGCAATGGCCAGACATGGTTTGGCTGGATATTGGTGGGCAACGATTCCTGAAGAGGAGTGGCCACAAGATCAGCAAAACCGTGAAATTATAGAAAGTAATTGGGACGAGCGCACAGGTGATGCGCGTCAGGAAATTGTGCTGATTGGTATGGAAATGGATGAATCAAATCTTATTGATAAGTTCAATAGTTGTTTGCTTAATGATGAGGAAATGGCTCAAGGTCCTGCAAAGTGGCAGTTGATGGATAATCCATTTAAAGAATGGACTGACTTGATTGCTTAACGTATCATATTTTTGTATTATTCTACTGAGGAATAAGCTTAATAACACTTATGTAAATAAACGTTACATAAAAGAAAAAAGTTTTTCTCAAAGAAAACCTAAATAAATCAGTTTGTTAAATAGCTATCTTATATATAGTGGGCGCTTTGTTTTCAAAAAAAGCGCTCATGATAATATAATTTAACAAACAAATCTTTGTTTTTTTTTAAGTTATGATATGATGAATTTGGTGGTCTAAAGGAGTCGATCATTACTATTCTATTTAGCTAAACGCCAAGTTTTTAATTAGATTAACTTAATAAGGATATTACCATGGCTTTATCACAATTTTTCATACCTTCCAATAACTTAGTCGGTGAAGGTGCTTTAGAAAAAGGTATTGAGCAGCTAGAAAAGCTCAATTGTAAAAAAATATTCATCGTTACCGACAGTATTCTCGAAAAGATCGGTGTCGTAGATCAAGTCACAAAGCCACTTGAATCAAAAGGCATAAAAGTCAAAATTTTCACCGAAGTTCAGCCTAACCCGACAGTAGGTAATGTCAATGCAGGTCTTGCCGATCTCAAATCGTTTGATGCAGATCTGATGATATCGCTTGGTGGTGGATCCGTTCATGACTGTGCTAAGGCAATCGCGTTGGTTGCAACCAATGGTGGCAAGATTGAAGACTATGAAGGCCTGGATCAGTCGAAAAAACCTCAACTTCCATTAGTATCTATCAATACCACCGCAGGCACTGCATCTGAAATGACCCGCTTCTGTATTATTACAGATGAAAACACCCATGTTAAAATGGCGATAGTCGACACCAATGTTACGCCTATTTTGTCGATCAACGATTCTGGTATCATGTCTAATATGCCTGCTGGTCTAACAGCAGCTACTGGTATGGATGCATTAACCCATGCAGTAGAAGCTTATGTTTCTACAGGTGCTAGTCCAATCACCGATGCTTGTGCTGTTAAAGCTATTGAGCTTATAGCAATCTCTTTACCGACCGCAGTCAAAGAACCTAAAAACATGGCTGCTCGAGAAAACATGGCCTATGCTCAATTCTTAGCAGGGATGGCATTTAATAATGCATCATTGGGTTATGTTCACGCAATGGCTCATCAATTAGGTGGCATGTATGACTTGCCGCACGGTGTATGTAACGCATTACTATTACCACATGTTGAAGCATTCAATGAATCAGCAGCGACAGAAAGATTGAATACTGTGGGTGAAATTCTGAGTGATAACAACAGCGACTTAGCAGGTTTAAATACGATTGACGCGATTAAAAAACTGGCAGATATCGTAAATATTCCTAAGTCATTAAAAGAACTTGGCGTTAAGCGTGAAGATTTTGACGAGTTAGCGACAAATGCACTAAAAGACGTCTGTGGTCTAACCAATCCTGTTCAAGCAAGCCACGAACAAATCGTTGGTATCTTTGAGGATGCGTTTGAAGCCCGCTCGTAACTATTTCTCAATAGTTCATATTCTTATTAACCCATAAAAAAAAGACATAAGCCAATAAGCTTATGTCTTTTTTATATTTAACCATTGATAAAGTATGATTGGCATATTTTATCAACTGGCTTTAAATAACGTTCCTTAAAAATCTTCTTTTAAACAGAAAGTTCTAAAAAGAAGGTTTTAATAAGTCAATCAAGCGTTCAGCTACTTGTGTGCTGTCCTCACGATCCATATTAAGCGGCGGTAATAAGCGTATTACATGACCACCTGTGACATTGATTATTAGATTTTGTTCATCACGAGCACGATTTACGAGCTGGCTACAATCCATGTCTTCAGGTAATACAATACCAATCATCATACCGGCACCGCGACTGCTGATGCCATACTGTCCTAGTGTATCAATTATTGTTTCACGTATGAATAGGCCTTCTGTGACTGCATTATTCATAATATCGCTGTTGGCCAATACGTCATACACACTATGTACCACGCGACTGGCTAGTGGCGTGCCACCATAAGTTGAGCCATGGCTACCAGCACCAAATAAGCCATTAGCACGGCCACTTACCATACAAGCGCCAACTGGGAAACCGTTCCCCAATCCTTTAGCCGTCGTTAGTACATCAGGACGTGCATTGCTGTGTTGATAAGCGAAATATTTACCAGTACGACCATTGCCCGTCTGTACCTCATCTATCATAAACAACCAGTTATGAGCGTCACATTCTGCTTGTAAGTCTTCAAGATAAGCAAAGCCATTGGCTGCTGTATTGAGGCCACCTTCACCTTGTATAGGCTCTACAAAAATGGCGCAAATCTCATTGTGATCTTGTGCCGCTTGATGAATGGCCGCAATGTCACCAAATGGCACACGAATAAAGTCTTCATCTAATGTGTAAAAGCCTTCACGTGCCTTTGGATTGGCCGTGGCTGACAATGAGAGTAAGGTGCGACCATGGAATGAATGCTCCATAACGATGACTTTCGGACGTTTGAATCCTTGTTTATGTGCATATAATCGTGCCATTTTTAAAGCTGCTTCATTGGCTTCAGCACCACTATTGGCAAAAAACACACTGTCCATCTGAGCGGCAGTGCATAGGATTTCTCCTGCACGTTCTTGCCAGTCGATACCGAATAAGTTACTGGTATGCACCAAGATGGATGCTTGCTGTTGAATAGCATCAGTCACATGCGGGTGGCAATGTCCCAGCCCACAAACCGCAATACCAGTTAACGCATCTAAATAAGGCGTATCATCTTTTGTGTATAACCAACTGCCTGAACCGCGTGTAAAGCTAATCGGTTGACGGTTGTAAGTGGGCATCAAGTAAGTAGCAGACATGTAAAACATCCTTAGGATGATAAGTGAATAAAAGTTTAAGGGTTATAGCTCGTCAGAGAAAGGCGTGGTTTCCGCAGGCAAAGTGTAATCTTCATTTGCCCAGGCACCTAGATCAATCAGTTTGCATTGCTTACTGCAAAACGGTTTGTATTTATTGTCCTGCCATGCAGTTTGAGTGTTGCAACGTGGGCAAGGATAGGTCTTTGGAGATAGGTTGGGAGTAGATTCGGTCATAATAAGTGTGAGAGTATCCTCGAGGATTTTTATATAATAAACATCGTGAGTAAATATAGCCAGTTCAATGTCATTGGGAAATGATGAAAACCGCTCATATAAGAACTAGGAATAGCCTAAGCAAAAATAAAATCATATCAAATAATAGTGAACCACAGATCCTACTATTAAAATCAATTAACTATATAATAGCATGTGGTCAAATAATGACAAAAGACAAATACTTTAAGGATAGTCGATGACTGAAAATATTGAGCTTACGCATCAGAAATTGCGTGCATTTCAACCGCAGAAACTCTCAGCACCTCGTGGTTTTATTATTCCAAAAATCATTAACGAAAACAAAGATGATATTCCATTGGTATTAGAAATTGGAGCAGGGAAGGGCAAGCATGCGCTTAGTTTTGTAGCACAGAGCCCTGATAAGCATTTAATAGCGATTGAGCGTACACGTAACAAATTTGAGGCATTTGCTAAACTGGCAGCGCTACAAGGTTCAACGAACTTAGATGCTATTCATGCTGATGCCATTGCATGGACAGTACATGCTATCCAACCAAACAGCTTGGCGAAAATTTTTATTCTCTATCCCAATCCTGAACAGCATAACCCCAATCAGCAGTGGCTAAACATGCCGTTCTTTGAGTTCCTATTGTCACGCTTGCAGGTAGGTGGCGAAGTCGTACTAGTCACCAATATTGAAGCTTATATGGATAATGCAGAACAACAGGCAACCAAGGTATGGTGCTTACCAAACACTCGATATAAAGTAGCGGCAGACAGTCAGCGTACACATTTTGAAGTGAAGTATCTAGCACGTGGAGAGACATGCTGGGAGTTGAGCATGTTTAAGCCAAAAGGGTATAAGACAAGGTTTGATGGTTGGAGTATAGAAAATACTGGTGAAGAAAAATAGCCTAAGCAAATAAAAACATAAATAAAAAAACTGCCACTAAAGGGCAGTCCAAAAATCGTTCGTCGTTTAATCTATAAAAAAGGCTTTACCAACTTATCAGAGTAGGTATGTGCGTCCAAAACTGTCAAAAAAGTATACGCGCCAATAAATTTTCGGCTAATGAACATAAATTCTTTTGGTGGGAGATTAAATTCAAAAGACTGCATGGCTTTTGATGCTTGAGTTGATAAACGTGAATGCAGTTTACTGTTGGCCCAAATATAACGACTATCCTGATCTAAGCTGTCGATTGGGATATCTGGGTTTATGCTAGGATCACTAAAGGGTTCTGTCGCCAGCAAAAACAGCGAAGCTACATCCGATCTAACTTTATCGCTCATGCTATCAAAGAAATCATAACCAGTCATCGCTAGTACCATTGCCTGATGGTCATGACGATAACCTGCTTTTAATAGACCATGGGCAATGGTCAATAGATGTTTATCGAACTGACGAATTGCACCAAAGTCTAGTAATATTAGTTTATCAATGTCATCTTGATCATCACTAACACGCACCAAATAATTTCCAAAATTTGGATCGGTTTGCATCTCACCCCAAACAAAAATCTCTTGCATCATGATTTCAATAGCGGCTTGACCAATCGCATTACGGCGTTCATGAGATAATAGCTGTAATTCCTCAGAAACCACGGTAATACCAGGCTCATAAGACATACACAATAGGCGTTTTTTTGAGTAGTTTCGATTGATTTTAGGCACTATATAACGTGAATCATGACTGAGACGATCATAAAAACGCTCTGTGGTCGCCGCTTCCGCTTCGTAATCAACTTCATGATGGAGTAGGTCGCGTATCTCTTCAAACCACGCATCAAGTGAACGGGTTTGCGGCACAATATTACTGACTTTTAATAGCTGTTTAAACAAGGACAGATCTGAGTTAATGGCTTCTGCCACACCAGGGTATTGTATTTTTAGTACCACTTGCTCACCAGTTTCTAATACGGTTGCACGGTGAACTTGAGCAAGTGATGCGGTACCAATAGGAACTGGATCTACTTTTAGGTCATTTAGTTTATCGCCCAACAATTTATGTAATGTTTGTTCAATCGTTGGCCATGATAGTGTGGCGGTATTGTCATTGAGTGTTTGCAGTGCACGTGTGATCTCGGGGGGCAAAATATGCTCGCCATAAATCGCTAACATTTGACCAATTTTTACAACAGACCCTTTTAGTTTACCAAGTTCTGTCGCAAGATAATTGGCTTGTTCTTCCATAAAGGCTTGATTGCGCGCTGTACGTGCTTCTTTATTTAAGAACATACCAGACACGCTATTACCTGCCCAACGACGACCAATATTTAAGGATGTTTTGGCGATCGACATTCGACGCTCAAAGCCTGAAGTTTTTAGAGTGTCGATTGATTGCTTATTGTTAGACGATTTAGACGTATCATTTGCCATAAATATAATCATTCAGTCAGTTGGTACTGATTTGTGGGTAAGGGAACTACAAATCAAGGGAGATACGATATACAGGTACAAAATTGTATCATATAAAGCGTACTTGGTTGATGCCTCTATGATACTAATAGCAGTTACTCTGTACGACGTTGTCTTACAATATATAATTTTGTAGAAACAAGTATTTTCAGAAACAGTTCTTTTTAGAAATCTAAATTTTAGAAATCTAGCACGGTCGTGAATATTATATTTTTAATCTTACAAAATAAGACCTAGCATCATGCTAGGTCAAATAATAGAGTGCAGAATTTTTTATTAATTTAAGACAAACCACTCAATTATTGAGCGTTTTCACGAGTAACAGCATGGTGACCGATATCACGGCGATATTGCGCACCATCAAAACTAATCGCACCTGTTACAACTAGTGCTGCTTGTTGAGCATCAGCAATATTGTCTGCTAATGCCGTTACGCATAGCACACGACCACCGTTGGTAATGACTTCTTTCTCAGAATCTCCAGCATTACTGTCAGAAAATGCAGTGCCCGCATGGAATACTTTCACAGCATTGTCATCATTGCTGCCTAACGCTGGTAAGCCAGTAATAACATCGCCTTTTGAAGACGTTTCTGGATAGCCTTTAGACGCCAAAACAATGCCCAGAGCAGGGCGTTTATCCCATTTAGCCTCACTAGGCAATTGACCAGCCAGTCCTTGTTCGACCAAATCTACCATTGAAGACTGTAGACGCATCAAAATGGGCTGTGTCTCTGGATCACCAAATCGGCAGTTGAATTCGATAACATAAGGATCACCTGCGTCATCAATCATCAGTCCCGCATATAAAAAACCAGTATAAGGATGTCCAGCATTTTTCATGGCATCAACCACCGGCTGAATGACTTGGCTCATGACCTTGTCATGTACATCCTGAGTCACAACTGGTGCAGGAGAGTAGGCACCCATGCCACCAGTGTTCGGTCCTGTATCACCTTCAAAGGCTCGCTTATGATCTTGACTGGTTGCCATCGGTAAGATGTTGTCACCATCAATCATGCAGATAAAGCTGGCTTCTTCGCCTTGTAAAAACTGCTCGATAACCACACGACTGCCCGCATCCCCAAATTTATTGTCTGCTAGCATGTCGTCGATTGCTTCATGTGCTTGCTCGATAGTTTCGGCAACGATGACGCCTTTACCAGCCGCTAAACCATCAGCCTTGATAACAATTGGCGCGCCTTGTTTACTAACATAGGCTTTGGCAGCCGTTGCTTCTGTAAAACCTTGATAAGCAGCCGTTGGAATGTTGTTCTGTGCCATAAACTCTTTGGCGAAAGTTTTTGAGCCTTCTAGTTGTGCACAGTAAGCAGTCGGGCCCCATACTTTGATATTAGCATCACGGCAGGCATCAACGATTCCTGTGACTAAAGGTGCTTCTGGTCCAATGATAACCATGTCGATAGCATTATCTTGGCAAAAACTTATTACAGCACTGTGTTCATCAGCACCAGCGACTGGTTCTAAAGTAATATTCTGACATTTAGGCTCAAGTGCAGTACCAGCGTTACCAGGAGCGACGTAAACATTATCGACTTTATCGTCTTTTGCGCACTGCCATGCTAGCGCATGTTCGCGACCACCTGAGCCAATCACCAAAATATTCATCATACGTCTCGCCCTTAGCGTTAAAATTAATAATGAGTGAGTCACACACTCGTAAATACATCGGCATATTCTAACAAAAAAGTCGTACTGATTGCCATGAGTATCCACCTACTAGTGCGCAGTCACCTATAAATTCGAAAGCTGTTTCATTAGAAAAGGTTATTGATGTCTTGCTAATTCATGAAATGAAGTTGCAAACGTCTGCTAGCGCCTTAGTTACGTTACACTTCAATAAATTAAGGGGGTGAGGGTCACTTGAATATCACTTAGCCCTATGACATTAAAATAGAAACAGGGGAGAAACGTAAAAAAGTAATAAAAAACAGAATAATTTTTATAAATGGATATACTGCATCGCGGCATAAACAACATTCAATATATGCAGGCAGTATTAGTAAGTAAACGCATGACTTAATTTACATAAATAATGGATCAACCAAACCTATAAAAAAGGAAAAAATAAAATGCCAAACTCTCTCAGTATCGCAACAGAGCGCATCAGCCAAATAAGCGATATTGCTACCAGTTACGTACAAAAAGACAAATCGCTATTTGATCACTTTATTCATAGCTACTACCAACCTTTGCATCAAGAAGTGGCAAAAAATATCAATAATGCTGATCTAGCAGGTATGGCGCTGCATCATTTTACCCTGCTTAAAGCTTATGAAGGCAATTACCCGCAATTGACAGTGTTGAACCCCAAAGCGGAAGAGCAGCACTTTCACAGCTCGCACACAGTTATTCAAATTGTGGCTTATGATCGACCTTTCCTAGTCGATACAATTTTGATGAGCTTAGAAGCGGAAGGTATCGATATTCATCGTACTTATAATATTATTATCAATGTTGAACGTGATGATAATGATCAAATTACGCATATTGAAAGTGCCAATGAAAGTGCGACGTCTCATCTGTCTTTGATTCATTGTGAGATTGCTTATCAAGATAACAAAGACTTAGAATCTTTACAGCAGATGCTACGAGCAAAAATTGATACGCTAGATACAGTCGTTGGTGATTGGGCACAGATGCGAGCACAGTTGACTCATATTAAAGATGAGCTGTCTCATAAACAGTTACCAGAAGCATTTTATTCTCATCAAGAAATACAGGCGTTTTTAGATTGGGTATTAGACGATCATTTTATATTTCTCGGATATCGAGAGTATCGCTTAGAAGGTGGACAAGCAGTAGAGGTGGATAAGAATCCTACTGCCTTAGATTTATTTGCTATTGGTAATAGCGGTTTGGGTCTCTTACGTGGTTCTGAAGAAGATAAATTATCACAAAGTTTTAGCCAACTACCTAAAGTATTAAAGCAACTATTGACTGAGCCAAGAGTATTGATGCTGTCTAAATCAAGCCGTGTATCACCTGTGCATCGTCCTGTATATATGGATTTTTTGGGTATTCATAAATTTGATGACAACGGTAAGCTGGTTGGTGAGTATCGATTCATTGGCTTGCTAACCTCACAAGCGTATCAACTGACCGTACAACAAATACCATTATTGCGTGAAAAAGCCAATAAAATAATGGCGATGGCAGAGTTGCCACGTGATGGTCATGCACATCACAAAATGATGCATGTTATTAATACTTTACCGCGTGATGATTTGTTTCAAGCCAGCGTTGAAGAGTTATATCCAATTGTTTCAGGCATTAGTCAATTACAAGATAAAAAAAGCCTGCGTCTATTCAGCCGTATTGATCATTATCAGCGTTTTGTGTCCTGTTTGGTCTATATTCCACGTGACAAGTTCAACACTGAACTGCGTATCAAGGTACAAAACGTACTAAAAGACGCTTATGGTGGAACTTCGTCTGGCTTTACCACTGAATTCAATGAGTCTGAACATGCTCGTGTACATGTTCATGTGCGCACAGTACCAGGTCAAGTAAATGAGGTTGACACACCTGCGCTTGAGGCTAAATTATCTGAGTTGATGCAATCATGGACTGATAACTATCAGAAAGTACTGCTCGATAATGTCGGTGAGCAACAAGCCAATGCTTTAAATCGTCGATTCTTAAATTATATTCCCGCCGCATATCAAGAGCGTTTTGATGCTCGTACTGCCGTTGAAGACACCAAGCGTTTGGCTGTATTAACGACAGAGCAACCAATGATTTGGCACTTGTACCAATCAACGGGTGATGCAAGCAACCAGCTGCACCTAAAGCTTTATGGTCGTGAGCAACCTGTTATTTTGTCCAAAGTACTGCCGATTCTCGAAAACTTCGGTGTATCAGTCATCTCAGCACAAACCTATGAGTTTGACTTACCAGAGCAGCCTATTTGGATGCAAGAGTATGAGCTGACGCTTGAGCATGTTGATGCTGTCAATATGCAAGTGGTACGTGGTCAGTTTGAAGACAGCCTCAAACAAATTTGGGCTGGAAAAGTTGAGAGCGACTCCTTTAATGAGTTGGTATTGACGACCAACTTGGACACCTATGGCGTGGTCTTACTACGAGCATTATCGCGTTATATGTTACAAGCTCGAGCACCATTCTCTAGCAATTACATTCAACAAACTGTGGTCAAGAATAGCGATATCAGTGTGGCACTAGCCAGCCTGTTCAATGCCCGCATGAATCCAAAACACAACGAAGATGAGAGAATACAGAAAGCTGCGCAAATACAAGAAAAAATTATCGCAGCGCTAGCAGATGTGGACAGTCTAGATGAAGACCGTATCTTACGTTGGTATTTAGATTTGATTAACGCCATGGTTCGTACCAACTTTTATCAAACAGATGAAAATGGTCAACGCAAAGACCGTTTGTCATTTAAGTTCTTGGCAGCAGATATACCGAACTTGCCAAAACCAAAACCGATGTTTGAAATATTTGTTTACTCACCGCGCGTAGAAGCCGTGCATTTACGTGGTGGCAAAGTTGCCCGTGGTGGTTTGCGCTGGTCAGATCGTATGGAAGATTTCCGTACGGAAGTGCTTGGCTTAGTCAAAGCACAGATGGTGAAAAACGCAGTCATTGTACCCGTTGGTTCAAAAGGTGGATTTATCGTCAAAACCAAATCCATGGCTGATGGTCGTGAAGCATTTCAAGCAGAAGGTATCGCCTGTTATCAGACGTTCTTGCGCGGCATGCTCGACGTCACGGATAATATTGTCGATGGAAAAATCGTCCCGCCAGCCAATACTGTCAGACATGATGAAGATGATCCGTACTTAGTTGTTGCCGCCGATAAAGGGACAGCGACTTTCTCTGATATCGCCAATGCCTTAGCAGCAGAATATAATTTCTGGCTTGACGATGCCTTCGCTTCAGGTGGTTCAGTAGGTTACGATCACAAAGCAATGGGCATTACGGCACGTGGTGGTTGGGAGTCGGTTAAGCGTCACTTCCGTATGCGCGGTATGGATATCCAAAACCGTGATGACTTTACCGTGGTCGGTATCGGCGATATGAGTGGTGATGTATTCGGTAACGGCATGCTGCTCTCAACACATACCAAGCTGGTCGCTGCCTTTAACCATCTACATATATTTATTGATCCAAATCCAGACACTGCGGCTTCTTATGCCGAGCGCGCACGTTTATTTGAGTTGCCACGCTCATCATGGGCAGATTATGAAGCATCACTAATCAGCCAAGGTGGTGGTATATTCTCACGCCAAGACAAAAAAATTGCCATCAGTGCAGAGATGAAAGCTGTTTTTGATATTAATGAAGACAGTCTTGCACCTAATGATTTAATCAGTGCCTTATTGAAATCACCTGTTGATCTCATTTGGAACGGTGGTATTGGTACGTATGTTAAAAGTGCTAATGAAACCCATGCTGATGTCGGTGACCGTGCCAATGACTCGCTACGGATTGACGGCAATGAGCTGCGCTGTGCGGTGATCGGTGAGGGCGGTAACTTAGGATTCACCCAGCAAGGCCGTATCGAATATGCACAAACGGGCGGCCGTGTCTATACCGATGCTATCGATAACTCAGGCGGGGTTAATTGTTCGGATCATGAAGTCAATATCAAAATATTATTGGGTAAAGTGGTTGCACAAGGTGACATGACCTTAAAGCAGCGTAACGAGCTGTTAGAGAGCATGACCGATAACGTGTCAGAGTTGGTATTACGCCAAAACTACCTGCAACCTCAAGCAATTGAACTAAGCCGTATTCGAGCTTCAGAAAATCTAAGCGATCATCAACGCTTTATTCAGATGCTAGAAGGTGAGGGACGTCTGGATCGTGCGATTGAATACCTACCATCTGATGAAGAAATTGCAAAACGTCAAAAATCCAATACAGGTCTAACCAATCCTGAATTGGCAGTCGTGATGGCTTATGGCAAAATGTGGGTCTATGACAACTTGTTGTCTTCTGACTTACCAGATGATCCGTACTTCATTAATGAATTGCGTAAGTACTTCCCTGATGAGTTGGCCTCACGCTTCTTTGATGAGATGACTCAACATCGCTTGCATCGTGAAATCATCAGTACGTATTTGACCAATAGTGTGGTTAATCGCCTGGGTATCGAAGCATTATTCCGTCTCTATGAGGAAACAGATCAGTCACTCGCAACCATCGTACGTGGTTATGCGATTAGTCGTGATGTTTTTGATGTCTCAAAAGCTTGGAAAACGCTCGAATCATTAGACAATAAAGTCGATGCGACCGTACTGCTAAACCTTGAGCTACGTCTGCGTGATGCACTTGAGAGTGGTGTTGTTTGGTTTATCAATGCCTTTGGCCAAGATTTGCAAGTCTCTGATATGATCAGCCGATTTAATGATAGTGTCGAAAAGCTTACCAAGCCAGATGGTTTCATCGAGCAGAAATTTGCAGAATATTTGCAAAAAGACACCTCCAAATTGATGCAAGACGACCTGTCTAACAGTGATGCGGCATTATTTGCTATGATGCCTTATCATGTGGACGCGCTTGATACAGCCCTCTTAGCAGAATTATATGAGCGTCCTGTTGATGAAATTGCTACGCTATACTTTGAAGCCTATCATGTTTTGCAATTAGATTGGATGGCGGATAACATCGCTACTTTACCGCAGCAAGGTTATTGGGATCGTCGTGCCCGCCATGCATTGATGAATGAGTTGTCACGCAGTTTACGTCTACTGATGGATGCTATGTTATCCAAACCAGATGCGAAACAAGCGTTTGACGAGTGGCGCTCACGTCATTTAGATCATTTGGAGTCTGTCATAGCAGAGATGAGAAAGTTAGATCAACTGCATGCCAATGATGCAGATCGTCAGATCACGCTGTCAACATTGTCAGTGTTGATGAGCGAGCTGAGCGGCTTGGTCACGAAATAGGCAGTAGGTAAATAGGTAGCCAGTTATCTAAACAATAATAATTTACCTGCACAAAAAAACCACTGCTATTAAATAGCGGTGGTTTTTTATGGTCATACACATGGTTATATAGGCGTAATAGACAAAATTTCTCATCAGTCGTTATAGTCCGAAAACTACTTAGACTTCTTTGAATATAGAGGTTATAACCATCGTTATCTACTTAACAGATTTTTCATCTTCAGCAATTACTTTACGACAGCCTTGGCCACTGATTTGGCTAAATCCGCCAGAGATTTTTTCGACCTTAATTTGCGTCAATATACGTTCTTTTAATGCTTGAACGTGAGAGATAATACCAATTATTTTCCCCTCCTGCTGTAAGCTGGTTAACGTATCGAGGGCGATATCAAGCGACTCTTCGTCGAGTGTACCAAACCCTTCATCCAAAAATAACGAGTCTACTCGTATATTTTGACTGGCCATTTGTGACAATCCCAATGCTAAGGCAAGGCTGATAATAAAGCCTTCACCGCCAGAGAGATTTTTGGTACTGCGGATGTCACCGCCTTGATAATCATCGATGACATTGAGCTCTAATGCATTGTCTGCATCATGAATAAGTAAGTAGCGATTGCTCATTTTTGCTAGCTGTTTATTGGCATGGTCAATCATCACCTGAAACGTTAAACCTTGCGCAAAGGTACGGTATTTTTTGCCATCTGCGGAACCAATCAGCTCATATAACTGTTGCCATACTTGCATGGTCTCTTTTTGTGCAGCGATAGCAGTGTGCTGCTCGCTCTGTACGGTCTTTTGCTGTTCATTGGTTGTGAGCTGTTGTTCGATAGCACCCAATGCGCCAAAACGAGTGTCTATCTCTGTCTGTAGCTGATGCTGCTTACCAGCAAGCACGTCTCTTGGCTCATCAGTTAAAGGGTTGGCAAGCTGTTCATCCAATGATTGCTGTGTGGCTTGCAATTGCGCTTTGGTCTGATTTAATGTTTGCTCAATGATAAACTGGCGATTTTTTAAATCATCACGCGTCTCTTTGGGCAATCGTGCCTGCTCAAAATCAGCCTCGCTCGTAAACTGAGATTGTGCTAATAACGCGGTAAAATTCGTTTGCTGCTCATTAAGTGTGGTCATAGCAATATCAAGCTCGTTTGCCAATTGCTGCGCGCGCGATTGTGATTGCTTAAGCAACTGTGCGGCGTTATCTGCCTGCCGTTGTACGATAGCCGTCTTGTTTTTTGCCTCATCTAGCGCTGTGTGTAATCGATTGCTCTCGTGATCAGGATTTTTATCTGAAAATAGCGTCTCTCTCTCTGCCTGTAACTGCTGATGCGTTTTAGTATGAGCAGTAATTAAAGTATCTAATTGCTGAAGTGCGGCTTCTTCACTTGCTAGTTGCTGTTGCTTGGTATCAATTTGTGCGGTGATACTGCTCAAGCTATTATTCAGCTGATGCTGCTGGTCGACTTGCTCATTAAAGATTTGTTTTAGTTCCTTCAGTGCGCTGCTTTTTTGGCGTAGTTGATTGATATGAGTATCACATTCAGTCTTACTTAATACTACCTGCGTTTGAATACTATGATGCAGGTGCGAAAGTGCTGCTTGAATGTCTGCGCTGTTGAGTGCTGTATCCAAATATGCTTTGTATTTATCAATGGGATATTTATCTACTTGCGCGCAGACCGCCGTCATAATAGGCACCAATTCAGCAAAATTAACATTAATATGGTGCTCTATACCTTTAATTTTTTGTGATATCAATTTTATATCAGTCGTTATACTGTTTACCTCATCAATCAGCGCCTGTTGCTGTTTTTCATCGGCCTCAATCGTTCTGTTAAGCGCTATGATCTGTTCTGCTCGAGTATCATATTCAGCTAGTATGGTATGAGTAGACTGTTTTTGTTGATTGAGTTGCTGCTTGGTGTGATTTAATATCGTGGTAAAATGCTTAATATTAGCTGTGTCAAAGGCATTGGCGCTTTTATAAAAGTCACTCATCTTAGTCAGTGGCTGGGTAATCTCAGCAAGCGCTTGGGTATATGTATTTTGAGTGTGCAGAATTGAGACTAAAACAGACTGAGCATCACTGGCTAGAGTGGTTGATCGTTGCTGCAGGTTCGCCAACTGCTGCTGTTCGCTATTGATGGCTGATTGTTTTGTCGCATGCTTGATATTATCGTTAGATAGAGCCTGCTCAATACTTTCGATGAACGTGCCTAGCTCATCTATTTGTTGCTGGGTTTGTTGCGTTTGCGACTGAGGTTTATCACAGTCTACATGCTTATCTAATAATGGATGATCGTTACCATAAGGATGTTCATGCGCGCCGCAAAGCGGGCAGGGCGTACCGTCTTCTAGCTCTATGATGTAATCTTCAAGCTTGGCGACTTTCTGGAGTAATCTTAGATGCTCCTGTTTTTCTTGCTGTTTGGATTTAGCCTCTTGTAAGTCTGACCGGCGTTGGACAATCGAGTCTGCTAACGTAGCCAGCTCTTTATTTAGTGCTGGCAGTGTCAGGTCAATCTGATTGATTTGGTCAGATATTTCAGATAAATGCTGTAGCTTAAAACCTACTTGCTCAATATGAGCGCTTATTTTACCAATCTGTTCTTGCTCGCTGCGCATACTAGCAACAGATTGATTTTTCACAATAGCATCCTGCTGCTGTTGTAAGCTGGCAAGTTGCGTGCGTTGCTGCGAGATTGATGATTTATCTGTCTCTAGTTTTTTCGATAATGTATCCGCCTTGTCTTGTCGCTCACGCATTTTCTGATGCTGTGTGGCTTTGTCTGCTGTTAGGCTGATATTACTTGTTAACAGCGTTTTTAATCGAATACAGCTGTCATTAAAAGTGGGTATGTCGCTATCTAGATTGTTAAGCTCTGGATAGTCGCTGAAGTATTTTTCTATATGGCTAAGCTGATTTTTAATATCACTTTCGGTTTGTTGATGTGTGTCTATTTGTTGACGTAAGTTTTGCATGCTAGTAGCAAGTATATTTTTACGTTGAGTGTCATCTGCTAATAATCGAGTTTGCTGATTAATGTCGTTATCTAGATCCCGCACTTTTGCAATAATGGGTAGGGTGTCATTTAACGCTGTTGTCGCTTTCGTCTCTACGGTGGTTGCAGTGCGTAATTCGCTGTTGGCTTGCTCAAGATGCTGCTGTTGCGTTGGTAGTTCCTGAGTGATAGAGGTGTTTTCTGCCTGTAGGTCTTGCACTTTTTTACGGCTATAAGTCAGTTCTCTAAATGGACTGTCAATCTCTAATGCTTTATTGGCAGCATCCAAACGCATGGATTCTGGCACAAAGGCTTTTTGGGCTTGTACGGCATCTGCCATGCGCCCCTGATACTGGGTCAGGCTTTGCTGTAATTCTGCGACTTTATCTAGCCACTGTAGTTGGTCACTCACTGTTTTAAAGGTTATGCGCTGTGCGGCTTGCTCCTGTTTGAGAGTGGTTAATTCCACGCGTAACTGCGCCTCATCTTCATCACTTAATAGCGGCAAGCTGTCGATACCTGCTTGTAATTTAGCCAACTGGGTTTCTTCGTGTCGTTTTTTCTCAAACACGTTTTTCGATATCTCTGCATAAATAGCCGTACCAGTAATTTTTTCTAGAATGGCGGCTCTGTCAGCAACATCTGACTTTAAAAATGCGGCAAAGCTGCCCTGTGCCAGCATAATGGAGCGGGTAAACTGGTTAAAATCCATACCAATTAAGTCTTGGATACGTGCCTTAGTTTTTTTTATGCCACTTTCCAGCATTTCATCAGTATTAGCATTGGCGATTTCATGAGTAGCATCTTGTAAATTGCCGTTCGCCTTATTACGTGCACGGCGTTGACCCCAATGACAGCGATAACGGTTTTTGCCAATTTCTATTACTACTTCTGAAAAACAATCAGCAGTCTGACGAGTCATGACTTCATTACTACTTTTGCTTATGGAATCAATACGTGGTGTCTGAGCATATAGCGCCAGACAAATCGCATCTAAAATGGTGGTCTTGCCAGCGCCCGTCTGCCCTGTGATGGCAAATATACCCTCATTGATAAAAGCGGCATTCGTAAAGTCGATGTGCCATTCACCTTTTAGCGAGTTTAGGTTTTTTAGTCGTAGTTCAATTAGGCGCATGGTTGGGTCTTATCGTTATTGGAACAGTTGTTATTTTAAAATAGGGTTAATGCTTCAAAGAAGGATACTTAAGGCTTAGTTATTCAGCCTGTGTATCTTTATGATGAATGTCATGAACTATCTGTGCGTAAGCATCACGTAAGGTCAGCTTTTGGGCATCTGTTACCTCATTAGCACTCAAACAACGCTCAAATACTTGCATCTCATTTAAGTCTTGTAAGGTCTCAGAAGCCGCTTCTTGATTCAACACCTTGTTGTAAGTACGAGGGTTTTTGATTTTCAACACCTCACAAGGCAAGCCATCGACCATAACTTGAATCTGCTCACGCAGGTCACTGATGATATCGTCGCCAGTATAAATAATCTCTAGCCAAACTGATTCGGTCGGTGCTAAAGACTTAATGGTGCTGTCGATTGTCTGTTGAATGAGCTGTAAATCACCAGATATTTGTGCCAATTTTTGGAATTTTGGAATAGGTAAGGATAACACTTGCATCTGACGTTCAGCATCATGGTGGAGTAGTTGAGCAGTTAACGCAGAAGTTAAAGGCGTTGACTCTGAAATGCCGATGATACTCTGAGCTATATCTGTTTGGGCGGCCTTTTCTTCAGTATTGTTGTCTTCACTACTATTCTCTGCTTCAATACCGATGTCTTCTTGAGCGCTGTTGTTAGTCTTTCCGCTTAAT
The DNA here is from genome assembly GCF_052376215.1 of Psychrobacter sp. AOP7-B1-24. Classification (NCBI taxonomy): domain Bacteria; kingdom Pseudomonadati; phylum Pseudomonadota; class Gammaproteobacteria; order Moraxellales; family Moraxellaceae; genus Psychrobacter; species Psychrobacter sp. AOP7-B1-24. The sequence goes on along the minus strand of NZ_JBQSVL010000019.1, from coordinate 20,842 downwards.
ACCGACTCGTCTGTTATTGCGTCATCAAAACCAAATAAATCATCCATAAAGTCGGTTTGACTGGCTGCCTTTTTGGTCTTGGTTTTTTCTACTGGTGTAGATGTCTCAGTCTTGGCAGCTGTATTGGTCAGTTGAGCCATATCAGAATTCAGGTTCGATGCTGGAGCTTCATTTATACCTTCATGATGGCTTTTATTATCAATATTCTCTTTAATATCGTCTAATGCTGCACCAAATTGTATCAGTAAGACCTGTTTTTGCTGCTTGGCTTCACCAAACCCCATCGCAATGGGTGAGCCGGAATAGCGAATATGTTCGCGTCCACCCACACGCTGTGGTACATGCAAATGACCCAGTGCCACGTAATCAAAGCACTCATCGAACATTTCGGCAGAGATTTTCCCTAAGTTACCAATATATAAGTCACGCACGCCATCATCGGCAGTGGTGCTACCACCTGAGGCAAATAAATGACCAGTAGCAATAATAGGAATATGGCGATTGTGTGTTTCGGCAATGGTCTGTTGATGCGATTTGGCAATGGCTGCCACAGCATCATAATGCGCGCAAATCCCACTAATCACGCTAGCGTCTTTACTATCCATAGACTCGCCAGCACCGCTACTACGAACATCGCGGTCGCGCAGATAAGGTACCGCTGCGACAATACAACTGGGCACGCCTTGAGCACTATTTAATAACAGCACTTCATCGTTGACATCATCACAAGCCGTACCGACCACATGCACGTTCAAAAACTTTAGGACCTGACTGGGTGCGTCTAAAAATGTCGGGGAGTCATGATTGCCTGCCACGATGATGATATGTTGGCAGCAAGAGTTTGATATCTTACCCAAAAATTCATAATACAGTGCTTGGGCTCTATTACTTGGTGTCATGGTGTCGAATATATCACCAGCGACGATTAACACATCGACTTTTTGCGTACTGATGGTCTCTTCAAGCCAGCTTAAAAAAGCTTCAAACTCGTTATAGCGCATATGTCCATAAAGCCGTCGCCCTAGGTGCCAGTCGGATGTATGCAAAATGGTTAGTGGTGAGGCAGCGAGTACGGGCATAGTGGCACTTAATATAATTGGCTGAATGAGGAAGAGTAATGCAGCGATTATTTTAGCAAGAAAATCTCGATTTTTCTGTCTTTGGAGGGGTATTTAACGTCATTTCCTACTGGAGGAATAGTAATAGCTAAACAAAAAAGTATAATCTTTTGTCTACTATAGGCGCTATATAGATTAAAATCGATACGTTAATACGAAGTGAATCAAATATACAGCGTCTATAGACAGTCATTAAAAGATAAATCACAGTGTAAAATAATAATGAAAAAATACATCATCATAATCTTCACTACCATTTACCTGTTAGGTTATATCGAAATCAGACGTAATCACTTACTGGTACATAGCTCAGGTTTTATTTCAAACCATGACGGAGTCAAACTTACTTACGGTCATAAAATTTCACCGGGTAGCGTTGTAGGACTGCTACAGCCGCGTTTACTCTATGTCAGTTTTTTTGCTCATTTAATTTATAGGCCTTTAACTATAATAGAAGAGAGATATTGGTATAGAGTTGAACCACGAGATGACGTTTGGCCCTATACACTTCACACTACTTTATAAACTTCATACTATTTTATGAGTGGTTTTTAACAAAAACCAAAAAAATGAGCTAAAAGCCATGCATCAAAAAGCCACGCTAATGATGATTAGCGTGGCTTTTTAATTGCTCAGATAACCTAAATTAATCAACAATCAGTTGCTCTGGACCATCTTCTGTGGCAAGGCTTGCCACCATCGACAAGGCGTGCGCTTGTTGAGCATGAGGTTGGTTTAGTGCGGTTTCGGATTTTGGCGTGGAAGCTGTACCACCACGTAACCAGTTATTATTGGTGCCTGACATATTTTGCTCATGTTTTTGATTGTACCAAGCCAAACTATCATGCAGGCTAACGACATCACCCATGATAAGTAGGGCAGGCGTTGGTAGTTGCGCTTGCGCTTGTAATTCAACGATAGTAGCAAGTGTGCCGGTTAATACTTGCTGATTGGGCATACTGGCATTGGATACGATGGCAATAGGTGTATCGCTACTACGTCCAGCATCAATCAGTCCCTCGGTCAAACGAGGTAAAGAGTGCAGACCCATATAAAACACAACCGTCTCATCGGTATTCAAAAAGCTCTGAAAGTTGTTGTTTGGCGCGCCAGCCTTTAAAAACCCAGTGACAAAGCGTACCGATTGCGAGTGATCACGATGAGTAAGTGGAATTCCTGCATAGCTAGCCGCGGCATTGGCAGCAGTGATACCCGGTACGACTTGGTAAGGTACATTATGCGCACGCAGGCTTTCAATCTCTTCGCCGCCGCGCCCAAAGATAAACGGGTCACCACCTTTTAAACGAACCACTCGGCGGCCTTCTTTGGCGCTATTGACCAACAGCTCATTGATACCAAGCTGAGCGACTGCATGGTTGCTGCGTTTTTTACCGACAAACACTTTATCTGCATCACGGCGACATAAGTCCAAAACTTGCGGTGAGACCAGCGCATCATAATATACAATGTCTGCTTGCTGCATTAAACGCAGCGCTTTGAACGTCAATAGTTCTGGATCGCCAGGCCCCGCACCCACGATATAGACTTCACCAACTGGAGTGGTAGTATCCGAAGAGGTTGGGTTGTCGATCACAGGAGCAGCCACTACAGTAGTATTAGTGGATACTTCAGTACTGGCAATATCTGCAGCAGTGCTATCTAGGTCGGCTTGTAGCTGCTCAGTGGCTTCAGTTTCGTTACCAGCAAACATGAGCTCACTGACTTTGCCTTCAAATGCCCGCTCCCAAAACTGTCGACGTCCAGTCAGAGTCGGGATTTTTGCTTTGACTTCAGTACGGAACTCACCTGCCAATTTGGCCAATTTTCCATAACCTTGAGGGATCAATGTCTCAAGGCGGGCACGTAACAAACGTGCTAGTACCGGTGCTTTACCGTTAGATGAGATGCCAATCACAATTGGATTACGGTCAACGATAGCGGGAAAGATGAAGTCGCATAAATGCGGCGTATCAACGACGTTAACTGGAATGTTTAGGGCAGTGGCATCAGCATGGATTTGATGGTTTAAGCTTTCATCATCAGTAGCCGCGATAATGACACGCGCACCCGACATATGGCTTTTATTATAATTTTCATAAATCAGTGCATGCTTGCTATTAGATAGTAAGGCTTGAAGTTCAGCACAAATATCAGGTGCCAAAACCGTGATAGACGTGCCAGCACGACTGAGTAAATCGGCTTTGCGTAGTGCTACATCGCCGCCACCAATGATAAGTACTTTACGGTCTTCTAGTTTAAAAAATAGCGGGAAAGTATTCATAGCATTACCAATCATTCATTTAATGTAAGATATATGACTATTATGAGGTATCACGCGAGACGTCTCACGCAGTGAATTGGCATTAGTATATTCGCTTTTGTCATGTTGGTAATGAATTTATATGAGAAAAGGAATAGCATGTAAGCTATAGAATATCTAAAAAAAGCATCTAAAGATCAGGCGATAGGCACTATTCTTTTCACGTTCGTCATCATGTTCATGTTTATGATCGCAGGCCCTATTATGGAAAAAATGGCAGGCAGGCCTGATATCGATGGATTTCAGTTTATTTGGCAGCTGGTATCTAGCTCAGTTCCTGCTATGTTATTTGTCTTATTAGTTATTTCCAATATCCTTGTAGATTTTCTCGTTCTACGTAATATTAATAATGCAAAATATAATGTATGGCTGTTTATACCTAATTTATGTGTCATGTCGTTTATTTTTCTCAAGGCTTCACAAGATTACTTTCTGTTTTTTAACTTTTGTTTACTTACTTTCTTTTGTTATAAAGTTTATAAGTACTATAAATATTACAGCCATTATCGACAGTATGTGAACCAAAAGCATGTATGCTAAGCGGTGGAGTATTCATTCAAACTCACTGAGCATTTTAGTCATACGTGCATCTTTTTGTTGCCAGATATCTTCTAACCAATCAAACATCATTTTTTTCGTGGCTTCATCACGGTCATAACCACCATCCATAATTGCGGCAAATAGCTCATCAGGTATCTTTAAGCGAGTCACATCTACACCCAAGCGACGGATATTACCTTTCCATAAGTCATCATAGTCAGGCGTCCCATCTGGATATACGATCGTGATATCTAAGATTGAATCCAGTTGATCACCTAATGCATTGATTGCCAATGACAGACCACCAGCGCGTGGTTTTAATAGGTGTTGATAAGGTGAGTCTTGCTCATCATGTTTTTCTCTGGTAAAGCGCGTACCTTCCAAATAATTCAGTAGCGCAAAGGGTTTGTCTTTTAGTTGACGACAAGCACGTTTGGCTTCGATTAAATTTTGCTTTTTAAGTTCTGGGTTTTTTGCTATTGCTTTAGAAGAAAAACGCTTCATCATTGGAAAGTCTAAAAAATAAAAAGCTTGACCGATAACAGGAATATAAATCAAATTAAACTTAGTAAAGAACCGCGTCAAAGGCAATCTGCCTTGACTGATGTATTGCACAATACTGGTATCCACCCAAGACTGATGATTGCTCACGAGTAGGTATTGTTTGTCCTCGCTCAGATCGTCAGGCATATTGATACGCCAGTCTTTGTGAGGTAATGCATGATTAATTACAGCGTTATTACTGTTAATCCAGTAGTTAGTAATAGCAATGAGTGCATCATCAGCGTATTTTGACTTGGTTAATACTTTCGTCGCACCCAAAGTCCAGATCGGTATACCAACGAAGATACTATTGGCAGTGAGGACGCTGGCACCAGTCAAAAAAGACGCAGCCTTTCCGATAGGAGGTAACTTATCATGGAGCTTTTCGTAGAGTGAGTTATTTTTTGGTATAGAGGGCATAACTAATATCCATATTAATGAGTACGGTAAAACTATCACCAATCTTGAGCAGTACGGTGAGCGCGACTACTCACAAAGATGGCGTTTTCGTTCATGGTTTGGTTTTAAAGGTAAGACATAGAATAACCCAATGTTATACCATAAGACGTTAAAAAAAATGTTATTTATTCAATTGAATGCACTGTAAGATGTTTCAAGGTGGTTATCATGCAGGTGTGTTTATTGATATCATGCATGGATACAGCAATGAATCTTTCACACGAGTCGGTAGTTGATATGATTGTAGTACTAATCTAGGGTGTTGAACATTATTTTACGTGGCAGCCTACTGAGTTTAGCGTCTGCTTTATTTGGAATCCTTTTATTATTGGCTTTTGTGCTGACTAATTATATGAGTTGGCCCATTTTTGGGATTTATCGCTATGATGTATTGTTGGCATATGCTTTAATTGTTCAGTTTTTTTTAATTTATTTTAAATTAGAAACGCTGCGCGAAGTATGGGTCATTGCTATTTTTCACATTATGGCTATGGCAATGGAGCTGTTTTTAACTCATCCTAAGATTGGCGCTTGGCATTATCCCGAGCAAGCCGTTTTTAGAATTGCTAATGTGCCGCTGTTCGCTGGTTTTATGTATTCGGCAGTAGGCAGCTTTTTAGCACGTGGCTTAAGGCTGTTTAATACTTCCTTTACCAATTTGCCAAGTTTAGTATGGGTGAGTTTATTGGTTGTTTTGTCTTATGCTAACTTTTTCACTAAATTCTTTGTACCTGATATTCGTAATATCTTATTCATAATTTCAGTGATTTTGTTCTGGAAAACCAAAATATTTTTTCAAATTTATACTGAAACTCATTTGCAGTTATATAATGCCAAGCAATATCCACTGCCATTTTTACCCTTATTGTTATGTCTAGCCTTTTTGGTTTGGGTAGCAGAAAATATTGCTACTTTTGCCAATATTTGGCGTTATCCTTCACAAGTGGATTCATGGCATATGGTGGGTTGGGGTAAGCTGGGCTCTTGGTATTTATTATTGATATTAAGCCTAGTGTTGGTGTTAGCGGTCATGGGTAAACGTGAGGCTAGAGGCAGCTGGCAACTCACTTAAATGCTTTTGGATATTAGCGTTTGTCCTTAATTCAGTTGCGGCTATCGGAATCGATTAGGAATAAAAAAACACCTCTTAAACATTAAGAGGTGTTTCTGTTTTAAAACCAATAAAGGTTACAATTACAGCTGAGTATGTAAACCACACTCACGGCTTTCTTCTACTTTCGTTGGATCAAAGTAGTCAAACTCATTTGGCAGATTGTGCTCTTCAAGATAACCATCCAGATCCGCATCTGTTTTTTCAAATAATGGTGCAACTTTTAACACACCATCTTTTGATAGGCTAAGCACGTCAAGACCTTGACGGAATTCTGTTTGATCTTTGCGAATCGCATTGAACCATACATCAGGCTTTAGCTCATCTAAAGCACGGCGGAATGGCTCAAGTTTTACTTGGTCAGTAAATTGATCATGTTGTGGGTTATCAATACCAGGGATGCCATTCATTGTTGCATCACGATGTGCAGCGGTTTGTTTCGGAATGTAGGTAACGACATTTAGGTTGAGGTCACGAATCACTTTATTAGCGAACTGATACGTCGCATCAGTATTGTAGCCTGAGTCTACCCACAGTACGGTGATATCAGGGCGCTGTTTGGCGACTAGATGTAAAATCGCTGACTCATACGGACGAAAGTTAGTGGTAATGATTGGTTTTTTTGCTTGAGTCAGTGCCCATGCCACGATTTCTTCTGGTGATTTACCTTGCAGGTCTTGATTAGCTTGGTCAATATTTAGATTTGGGTGTAATTGGCTCATGATACATTCCTTAAATGGGATTGATTTAATAAAAGGGTAGGGTTTAGCAAGGGCTCTCAATTTAAACAGCAAACTTTGAGTCGGCTGAAAATGAGAGCATGCTTTAGTAGAGGTTTAAGTTAGCTAAGCACCTGCAAACATCGGTAGTGCTGCGGCAACTCGACCGTCATAGCTACTGGCAAGCGCATTGAATGCTTGACGAATATCAGAAATAGATTGCATGTCGTGCTCACTGAGTACAAAGCTGTCGACGCCCACGCGTAATAAATAGGCAATTTGATCACGGCCGAAATCACCAGTGACGCGAATCTCGCCTTGGTAGCCAATTTGGCGTAAGGTTTGCGCGAAGCTAAAGTTACGTCCATCAGCGAATTTTGGCACATGTATGACGATAAGCATCTGCTTTAATAGCAGCTCACTTAATGCTATTAAGGCATCTGTGTCTGTGTCAGCGGTCACCCATAATCCAGTATGACTACTATGCTGGATTATCAGCTCATACACTTCTTTGACTAAGCCAACTCCTAGCGATCCTGAAGCATCTAACAAATCAGCAAGTGGCACTAGCACATCAGGTTTTTCTTGTCGTTGTAGCAGCTCAAGCAAGGTGAGGTCTACAGAGGCGATTCCATCTGGTAGTGTCTCAGTGGTCAATACATGCCAGCTGTCCTGATGACTAATATCGACACCCTGACTATCCAAAATATGGTGATTAGCCATAGACCTTCTCCTTAAATGGATCAATACCGACACGCTCAACCAACTCACCAAAGCTTTCTACGTCGTTATCAGTGGTAGCACGTAGGTCAACATAGACATCAACGATCTTTTGAATCGTGTCAGCAACTGCTTCCGTGGGTACGGATCGACCGAGTATCTTGCCAAGTTTGGCGTTGTCGCTAGAGTTGCCGCCAAGACTAATTTGATACCAGTTCTCTCCCTTTTTATCGACACCCAAAATACCGATATCACCAGTATGATGATGGGCACAGGCATTGATACAGCCCGACATATTGAGACGGATATCGCCAAGATCATAGAGATAGTCAAGGTCGACAAACTGTTTTTCTATTTGTTCAGCGATGTTATGGGTAGTGGCATTGGCAAGTGAGCAATAGTCCCAACCTGGACAAACAATCATATCCGTGAGGGTATTAATATTGGCACGGGCTAAATGCAGCTCTTTTAGTTGTTGCCACAACTCGTACAACTCATTGGTTTGGACATCAGCGAATACTAGGTTTTGTTGGTATGTGCCGCGCAGTTCACCAAAGCTATGTTTGTCTGCAAGGTCAGCCAGCGCATCCATCTGTGACTCGCTGACATCGCCTGATGGTACATATTTACCATCAACCAATCCTGCTTTCAAAGAAACCACTACCGCGCGGTATCCACTGACTTTGTGTGCGACAGTATTTTGGTTATACCAATTGGCAAAGTCTTTATCAGCGCTCAATTGTTGCTGTAAATCAGACTGAACTTGTAGCGCATCGAAGTCCGCATAATCAGGCTCACTGAAAAAGCCCATGGCTGTTTCAAAGTTTGCATCAGTCAGTGTCAATGGTCCGTCTTTGGTATGCGTCTCCCATTCGGCATTGACCAATTTAGCAAATGCAGGTCCACCTAGGGTATCGACCAATATTTTAATACGTGATCTGTATTTACTGCCTTTATCACGGCGACCATGCAGATTATAAACACGTAATATAGCGTCTAAATAGCTGAGTAGATGCTCACGTGGCAAAAACTTATTGATGACTTTGCCAAGCACTGGAATACGACCAAGTCCGCCGCCAACCAATACTTCAAAACCCAGCTCGCCATCCTCACTTTTCTTCAAGTGCAAACCAACATCATGCACTTGCGTCGCTGCGCGATCTGTCTCTGTACCGATAACGGCAATCTTAAATTTACGCGGTAAAAAAGCAAATTCAGGATGAAACGTAGACCACTGACGAATAATTTCGCAGTAAGGGCGTGGATCCGCAATCTCTTCTTGATGAATACCAGCGTAAGGATCGGTAGTCGTGTTGCGAATACAGTTGCCGGAAGTTTGGATAGCGTGCATCTGTACTGATGCCAATTCGGCTAAGATATCTGGCACTTCTTCTAGTTTTGGCCAATTCAACTGGATATTGGTACGGGTCGTGAAGTGTCCATAACCTTTATCGTACTTGCGGGTAATCTCTGCCAATTTACGCAGTTGATAGCTGGCTAGTAGACCGTAAGGAATGGCAATACGTAACATCGGCGCATAACGCTGAATATAAAGACCATTCTGCAAACGCAGTGGCAAAAACTGTTCTTCTGGCAGCTCACCCGCCAAAAACCGTTCGGTTTGGTCGCGAAACTGAGCGACTCGTTCCTCTACTAAGTTTTGGTCAGCGTAGTTATATTGATACATGACGTAATCTCAAATTTGTGTTTAGACTTAAAAGCAGCGACGAAAATGATTTGCGTGTGTAATAGGTTTATTGCCGTTCGCAATGCGCACAATTCAGCTTTACATCATATAAGCTTGCGCTTAAAAACATAAATTCCTTTAAGACATATCCATATCCAAACACAGCATAAATTTTCATAACGAAAGTTAGGTAGCCTATGCTTATCAAATTTAACGCGCAATGCCACAAGCACTCCTTAAGCCATTTCTTACTTTCTCAGCACTATTTTTGAGGTTTTAAAACGACTATGACAGCTTCTATTATTAATAATCAGCCATCAAAACTTGTTCCACCACACGGTAGCAATGAATTAAAGCCATTATTATTAAATGGTGATGCTCGCAGCGAAGCACTAACGCTTGCCAGCACATTGCCGACGATTACCTTAAGCTCTCGTGAGCGTGGCGATTTGATTATGTTTGGTATTGGTGGCTTTACACCACTGAACGGCTTTATGAATCAGGCAAATTGGCAAGGCGTGGTTGACAACATGCGCTTGCAAAGCGGTGCCAACGCTGGCTTGTTTTGGCCAATTCCTATTACCTTATCAGCGCCTAAAGCGACTGCTGACAGTCTAAACCCAGGTGACAAAGTGGCACTGGTTGCCCAAGATGGTGAAGTAATGGGTATCTTAACTGTGGAAGAGACTTACACCATCGACAAAGCGCATGAGTGTCAGCAAGTATTTACCACGACAGATTCAGAGCATCCAGGTGTTCAACAAGTATTGAGTCAAGATGATGTTAATATCGCAGGTAGCGTAGAAGTACTGAGCGAAGGCGAGTTCCCAACGCTGTATCCAGAGATTTATAAAACCCCTGCTGAAACGCGCGAAATATTGGATGCCAAAGGCTGGAAGACCGTTGCGGCATTCCAAACACGCAATCCAATGCACCGTTCACACGAATACCTTGCCAAGATTGCCATCGAAATCTGTGATGGGGTCTTAGTACACTCTTTACTCGGTGCGTTAAAGCCCGGTGACATCCCAGCAGAAGTACGTCAAGAAGCAATTAAGACCTTAATCGATAACTATTTCCAGCAAGACACTGTTATTCAAGCGGGTTATCCACTAGACATGCGTTATGCCGGACCTCGTGAAGCATTGTTACATGCTGTATTCCGTCAAAATTACGGCTGTAGCCATCTGATTGTGGGCCGTGACCATGCTGGTGTTGGTGATTACTATGGCGCCTTTGACGCGCAGACCATCTTTGATAAAGTCGGCAAAGACGACCTCATCACCCAACCATTGAAAATTGGCTGGACCTTTTGGTGTAATGCTTGTAATGCGATGGCTTCTGACAAAACCTGCCCGCATGACGCCTCTGAGCATGTCAAAGTGTCGGGAACTAAGCTGCGTAAAGCACTATCAGAAGATGAAGAAGTGCCAGATAATTTTAGTCGACCAGAAGTGCTACAGATATTGCGTAATTACTATGCTGGTATCGCAAAAGAAGAACGTGCCGAGGTGAAATTAACGGGAGCATCTGCGGTATAAGTATTATAAAAACATTATAAAAAGTTAATAAAAAAGGTGTCGGGCTTATCGTCTGGCACCTTTTTTATGTTTACCGTTTCTTACCTGTTTTAGGTATAGGCTAGGGCGGGTTAAACATTCAAACGTTAAGGCTGTGGATCGCTAAAATCGCTTATGCCAAGTTAAGTACTTGATAAGCGAATTCGTCACTAAGCGACCAACATACAAACTGCTAGCATAGTTATTATTAGCCATTTAGCCATAGGGTGATTTTCAAAATACGTCAGGCTGCAATATTAATAATAAAGAGCCCATTATTTTGCCATGGCCCATTCAACTATTAAGAAGAAACGCATGTACTTAAAACTCTCTAATACCAGTTTAAAAGTGGGTAGTGCACTTGCCATTGCAGTGCTCGTAACAGGCTGTAATCCGATTTCAGTCACAGCCACAGCCACAGACACGCAGCAAGATATTAGTTTATTGAATGTCTCTTATGATATATCGCGTGATTTTTATAAAGACTATAACGCCTTGTTTCGTGCAAACTACCAACAAGAACATCCAGATAGCAAAATTTATATCAATCAATCACATGGTGGCTCAAGCAAACAAGCACTGTCTATTGCCAATGGCCTACAGGCAGATGTGGCAACCTTAAACCAAGAAAGTGATATGAATCTGTTGGTCGAAAAAGGATTGGTGAAGAATGACTGGCAGCAAGCATTCCCGAATAACGCCGTGCCTTATACCAGTACTATGGTGCTACTGGTGCGCAACGGCAATCCAAAAAACATTCAAGATTGGTCGGATTTGGCACGTAACGATATCGATGTCGTTATGCCAAATCCAAAAACCAGTGGCACAGCGCGTTATGCTTTCTTAGGCGCTTATGGTTATGGATTGCATCAATTTAAAGAAAGTGTGGAAGCTCCAGACAAAACCGATGACTTCATCAAAAAACTATTAGCAAATGTGGTCACTTATGACAATGGTGCGCGTGCAGCGACGACTAGCTTTACCCAGCGCGGGCTAGGAGATGTGCTCATCACAACTGAAAATGAAGCGCATTTGGCTGCCAAGCAGTTTGCCAAAGGACAAGTCACTATTGTCTATCCAAGCTATTCTATCGTAATTGCCAATCCAGTGGCAGTCGTGACCGCCGTTACTGAGAAAGGTGGTAATACTGATGCAGCAACTGCTTATCTAAACGGCTTATGGGATCTATCTGCACAAGAACTTTTGGCAGAGATGTACCTGCGCCCTAGCAATGAAAAAGTGCTGGCAGCGCATCAAGACACATTGCGCAACATTGAGACTTTCGACCCAGTGTCTATTTTTGGTGCTTGGACGCAGGTTATGGATACCTTCTTTGTCGATGGTGGCCGTTTTGATCAGCTGGCTCGCGTAGGAAAGTAGCTTTTTAACGTTGATTTAATTAGGGTCTGTTGAATATTCAAATGTGGTGCTGCAAGCGTTTGCGTTTTTGAAAATTCATCAACAATATTTTTACTGACTTCGGAAAATAAATTGACAAGTTTGTAGTTATTGCCTAGTTATTCCGTTTTGGCAATAACATACGCATATTCATCATTAAACATAATAAGATGGCACTGTTAGCATACTTGCATTACTTAACAAATATTTTTGAGGGATTTATGACACACGCAGCTGGCTATCAACAAAAAAGTAAAAAACTGAATGTTTTGAGTATTGCAGGCGTCGCATTGACGTTGGGTCTGGCCGGTTGTAGCAATAGCGATACGACTGCCAATGTGGATGGCGCAGCAGCAACGACAGAAGGGCAAGATATTGAGTTGCTGAATGTCTCTTATGATGTGGCCCGTGATTTTTACAAAGACTACAATCCGTTATTTGTTGAACATTATAAAGCTGAAAACCCAGACAGTAACATCCTAATCAAACAGTCACATGGTGGCTCAAGCAAGCAAGCATTATCTGTTGCTAATGGGTTACAAGCGGATGTGGCCACCATGAATCAAGGCTCCGATATTGAGCTGCTTGAGAAAAAAGGCTTGGTTGAGTCAGATTGGGAAAGTAAGTTCCCTGACAACGCTGTACCTTTTACCAGTACCATCGTGTTCTTAGTACGTAAAGGTAACCCAGAAGGCATTAACGACTGGGAAGATTTGACCAAAGATGGCCTTGAGATTGTTATGGCAAATCCAAAAGTCACGGGTAATGGCCGTTATGCATTCTTAGGTGCTTATGGCTATGGTTTGCATGCCTTTAATCAAGATGAAAAAAAAGCTAAAGGCTATGTCAAAGACATGCTAAAAAATGTCAAAGTCTATGAAAATGGCGGCCGTGCTGCCACAACTACATTCGTTCAGCGTGGTATCGGTGACGTCTTAGTAACCTTTGAAAACGAAGCCAACCTTGCAGCGACCGATTTTGGTGCAGGTCAAGTCGATATCGTTTATCCAAAATACTCTATTAAGTCAGAAAGCCCAGTGGCTGTTGTCAAAGCTGTGACAGACAAAAAAGGTACTTCGGATGCAGCAAAAGCATATCTTGATTACCTGTGGAGCGAGCCTGCTCAGCAGTTGGCTGCCGATCTTTATCTACGTCCTAGTGTACAAAGCGTACTAGAGCAAAACGGTGACAAATTACCACCAGTTGAAACCTTCCGTCCGAATGACGCCTTTGGGTCATGGGATGAAATCATGGGTACTTACTTCAGTGATGGCGGCGTGTTCGATCAATTGGCTATCAATGCACCGCAGTAGCAAATAACTAAGATAAGAATGAATGATCGCTGAGCAACCATTTAGTAAAGATGATTGCTTTGCGATGAATCAAGTGACGTAGTCATTCATAAGAAATTCCATAAAGGACATGGTCGTATGCACTGTGTCCTTTATACCGTAAGCATCTTAATAATAAGTTCGATATAACATGGTCTTACGATAAGTACCATCAGTTAGGCAACAGGACATCACTATGAGTGCAACATCTTCTTCTGCCAGTAAAGCCCCTGCTAAGAAAGGTTGGCTAACACGCTTGCGTCAACGCAATGTACTGCCAGGTTTCGGTCTGAGCATGGGCATTACTGTTTTTAGCTTATCGCTATTGGTGGTGTTGCCGTTTGCGATGATGGCTTATACGACAACGCAAATGGGTTGGACTGGATTTTGGGAGACCATCAGTCAGCCGCAAGTGACGGCTGCTATCAAGCTGAGCTTATGGATGTCTTTTTTAGCCATGCTGACCAACATGATATTTGGTACCCTGGTTGCTTGGGTGCTCGTACGTTATGAGTTTTGGGGTAAGTCCTTAATTAATGCCTTGGTTGACTTACCATTTGCCTTACCAACAGCAGTTACCGGTATCTCGCTTGCTACGCTGTATGCACCGAATGGACTGATGGGTCAATGGTTTGCCAAATTTGATATTCAAGTGGCGTTTACGCCATTGGGTATTTGGTTGGCATTGGTCGTGGTCAGCTTTCCCTTTATCGTACGTGCTGTGCAGCCGGTACTCGCTGAGCTATCGGTTGAGTTTGAGGAAGCGGCTGCCGTGCTAGGCGCCAATCGGTTAACCACCTTTCGTAAAGTAATTTTACCGGAGTTGTTACCAGCATTATTAATGGGTGCAGGTATGATGTTTGCTCGTGCCACTGGTGAATATGGCTCGGTGATTTTTATCGCAGGTAATATTCCTATGCAGTCTGAGATTTTACCGTTAATCATCATCAGCAAGCTTGAGCAGTTTGATATTCAAGGCGCCTCTGCTGTTGCACTATTTATGCTACTTATCTCATTTGTGATTCTATTAACCATTAATATCGTACAGTGGAAGCTGTCACGCCGTGTAGGAGCACGCTAATATGCAAATATCTAATAGCTACGACTACCAGAGCAACGCAGCCACCAAAGATGCACCATGGATACGTCGTATCTTTATCGTTATTGCCGTACTATTTATGGTAGTGATGTTAGTAATACCTTTGTTAGCGGTATTTTATGAAGCCTTTAAGGGTGGTTGGCAATTGTATATAGCCTCACTTGTCGATCCAGAGGCACTGCAAGCCATTAAGCTAACATTGATTACTGCGGCCATTGTTTTGCCGATTAATATGGTGATGGGCATCGCGATTGCATGGTTGGTCACTCGCTATCAGTTTAAAGGTAAGCAGTTGGTCACTACGTTACTTGATTTGCCATTTTCTGTTTCACCAGTGGTTGCAGGTTTGATGTTTATATTACTATTTGGACTCAATTCTACGGTTGGTGGCTGGCTAGAGAGTATGGGGTTCCAAGTCATTTACGCGGTTCCTGGTATTGTATTAGCGACATTATTCGTCACCTTTCCGTTTGTGGCACGTGAGCTGATACCACTGATGCAAACTCAAGGTGATAGTGAAGAGCAGGCAGCACTTACATTAGGTGCTTCTGGTTGGCAGACTTTTTGGCATGTAACCTTACCCAATATCAAATGGGCACTGCTATATGGCCTAATTTTGACCAATGCGCGGGCGATGGGTGAGTTTGGTGCAGTCAGTGTCGTATCAGGTCATATTCGGGGCGAGACCAACACCATGCCGCTATTAGTCGAAATTGCTTACAATGATTATAATTTTACCGCAGCTTTCGCTTTATCTAGTTTACTTGCTGCATTAGCATTGATTACTCTACTTATCCAGCAAATCATGACTAAACTACAAGAGCGTAAGTTTGCCAAATCTGGGCGATTGGATAATATACCTGAGCTATCATTAAGTACTGAGACAACGGTTACAGATAAGGTATAAGTGAGACATTACTGTTTATTGGTAACGCATGACTGACATAAATGGTCACTAAAATATATATAAGAGACATCATTATGAGCATCGAAATTCGCAACATCAATAAAAAATTTGGTGATTTTACAGCCTTAGATAATATCAATATCACCGTACCAACTGGCAAACTAACGACATTACTAGGACCGTCGGGCTGTGGCAAAACCACTTTGCTGCGTATCATTGCAGGTCTTGAGTATGCTGACTCTGGGCAGGTATTGTTTGACGAATTAGACGTGACTAATACGCCTGTACAAAAACGTCACATCGGCTTTATGTTTCAACATTATGCGCTATTTCGTCACAAAAATATCGCTGACAATGTCGCGTTTGGTCTCACTTTGCTGCCAAAAAATGAGCGACCAAGCAAAGCTGACATTAATAAGCGTGTGGCAGAGTTATTAGACTTAGTACAGCTGCCACAAATTGCCAATGCGTATCCGCATCAATTATCTGGCGGTCAGCGTCAACGCATTGCACTGGCACGTGCATTGGCAGTCAAACCAAAGCTATTACTATTAGATGAGCCTTTTGGTGCTTTAGACGCCAAAGTTCGTAAGGAGCTACGTACTTGGTTAAAAAACATTCACCATGAGCTGGGTATTACTAGCATTATGGTTACTCATGATCAAGAAGAGGCGCGTGCAGTATCTGATGAGATTGTCGTTATGAATCAAGGGCGAGTAGAGCAGGTAGGAACATCAGAGGAATTGATACATCAACCAGCTAGCACCTTTATTAGTGAGTTTTTAGACTTGGTTTAAATAGTCGGCATACTCCATTAGAAACAAAAAAAGACCTATGATAAATAGGTCTTTTTTTGTAGGGTATGTCTGAATAGCCTTGATACGAACCATATTTAACCAGGCTTTGGCATGGCAATGTCTTTAGTAGATATTTGCTCATAAGTGATATCTAAAATCTCTTGACACCATTCTGGCAAGTCATCAGAAACTTCATACCACATCCATGTACCATCTCGTACACAGCTTAAAATACCCAGTTTTTTCAAATGATTTAAATGACGTGATATGGTTGGTTGTGGCTGATCTAGTATCTCTACTAGCTCTCCCACGCAGCGAGATTCTTTTTTAAATAAAATTTGAAATATTTTTAAGCGGGTCGGGTCAGATAAGACTTTAAACAGCTCAATAGGTCGTAACGTAAAATTATTATCAGACATAGTATGATCCCTATAGGGCTTTTGTTAATAGAAGTTAAATATAACAGTAGTTGTCTACAAAATCGATTAAAAAGTGAGCTAAATTACAGTTTATCGTTAATTTACTACCTTTCATCTATATCATAACATACATATTTATATTCGTTTAGATAGATTAAAGCATGCAATATCCTTGCCAGTTTATGCAGAGGTCCTTAAAAAAAATATTTAAATACTATTGAAAATGATAATGGTTATCGTTATGATAGGTCAATCAATAAAGCTGATTGATTAGTCTTCAGTGACGGAAAGTAAGTTATATAAGATGATGATTATTATCAACTCTTTAAATTGACTGACAGTAAAATAGTTATTGAATAGTGATGTTCATAGGAGCCAGTTCATGTACGTATGTATTTGCAATGACGTAAAAGAAAAGCAAATTCAGGCAGCGATTGCATCAGGCATCGATACGCTTGATGGTCTAAAAGATACGCTGGATGTGGCAACTTGTTGCGGCTGCTGTGAGCCTATGGTCAATGACTACTTAGATGTACACCATGCCAAATTGGATGACTTAGCGTACGCTGTTTAAGCATGAATAATCCATCTCATCTTTATTCTATTTTTACCATTCTCAATATAGAAACTGCCTAAACTTATATTGACATAAACACCAATAATTACGTACTCTATCTGCCATGGATAGGGTAAAGTCCTCAGCGTTGACGCGCCTATTTTTTATGATATAGATATTATCAGGGCGTATTGAATATTCGACCATGACACTGACAGCGATTATTTGTGAATGTTTAACACGACCTAGTAGCAGCCACTCGGGTGCCATTAATTGACACATTTATATATTTAATAGCGACAAAACATCCAAATATTGTCACAAGAATAGGGCATGTATTCAATTCAAACGATAGCCCTCTACATGGGCTAAAAATGGTTTATGTTGTCATTTTAAGTTACACAATATACAGTCAAAGTACTCTAAAATGAATACAAGGCATCTATCCGCAGATTGTACAAGTAGTACATCTTGTGAGAGTAACGCTGTGGCCATTTAATAATTATCTGACTATACACAATGATATGATCTAGCCAGTTATTATTCTCAACTAGCATCTTGTTCTCAACTAGCATCTTATTCTTAGTTCATAATGTTACAAGCTGGATAACAGCCTGTATGCTATTATGTGTCTCTAATATTGCAATAAATTCTGTTGATTTTGATACTAAGCGATTGGTTTGTTGATCAGACTGTCCTGATGTAGGTCATTTTGATTGTAAGACGATATGCAAGGTAGATATAGAGGAGTACACGTTATGATAGGCAGCCAAAAAGTCATTGATTATTTAAACTTTTTGTTAGGTGGTGAGCTTGCAGCTCGCGATCAATATTTTATACATTCTGAAATGTATGCTGAATGGCATTACGGTAAACTTTATGAGCGTATTCATCATGAAATGGCAGATGAGACACTACATGCCCAAGCCATTATTCGCCGTATTTTAATGCTGAGTGGCACGCCAAAAATGACTGTTGATACCATCAATATTGGCTCTACTGTCCCTGAAATGCTACAGCTAGATTTGGACTTAGAGTACAAGGTACAACAACACCTAAAAGACGGCATCGCTATCTGCGAAGCAGAGCATGACTACGTCACACGTGAAATGCTGGTTGAGCAGTTAAAAGACACTGAAGAAGATCACGCTCATTGGCTTGAACAGCAATTGCGCCTTATTAACATGATTAGTCTGCCTAATTATCTACAAAGCCAAATGGCTGAAGTGACTCCTAATCTTATTTAACATTACGCTAGATGTGTAGATAAATAAGAGTTAGCTCAAACAACACATATGGAGAAAGATAATGAAAGGTAATAAAGAGGTTATTCGTGCTTTAAATAAAGTGCTTGGACAGTCGTTGATCGCTATCAACCAGTATTTTTTACATGCCCGCATCGCACGTCATTGGGGATTAGAAGCTCTCAACGAAAGTTTCTATAAACAGTCTATTGCTGAGATGAAATGGTCTGATAATTTGATTGCACGGATTTTATTGCTAGGCGGTTTACCGAATTTGCAAGATTATGGCAAAATATTTATCGGTGAAGATGTGGCTGAAACGATTGACTGCAACTTACGTTTAGAAAAACAGAAGTTTGCTATTCTTACTGATGCTATCACGTTATGTGAGACAGAGTCTGACTATGTTTCTCGCCAGCTATTGGTTACCTTAAAAGATGGTAATGAAGAGTATGAAGACTGGTTAGATACGCAAGAAGATTTGATTGAAAGCGTTGGGATAGAACGATATATCCAATCACAAATGAATGATGATGACGCGCCTTAAGTTGATGTGATTAATAAACAGATCATATTTTCTAAACTTGCCAGCTTGTGATTGGTTATATACCAAAACATAAGCTGGCATTTTTTTGCCCAATGTTTTTGCACCTAACATTTGAGAGGCTTTATTTGATCATGCTCTACTTAATACAAACCACGACCGTCTTCAGGTTTTAAGCGTAAAAAATACAATCCTGAAAGAATGGTTAGGATACCAAGTATCCAGTAAGTGGTTTGAAAGGCAACTAACGTATCCAGCCCAAATCGGTCGCGTAATAAGTTAAGTACGGCTGCACCGAAAGCAATACCGAAACTAATCGCTAGCTGTTGATTGACCGCCATTAAACTGTTACCACTGCTGGTCTGTGTACCATGAAGATCGCCAATAGTAATGGTATTCATCGCGCTGAACTGCATCGAGTTACAAGCGCCCATAATCGTCAATATAGGTATAAACCAAAGCCACTGCGAGGGATTATCAAACTGTGCCAATACGATGATTAGTATGCCTATAAAGAAGGTGTTATAAACCAAAACAGTGCGATAGCTATAACGTTGAATAATTTTACTGACCCAAGGCTTGATACCCATAGCCCCAACTGCAATTGGAGCAAGTAACCAACCCGCCCGTGAAGGTGAGTATTCAAATACCACTTGTAATAGTAACGGCAGTAAAAAGGGAACAGCACTGATACCGAGGCGTGTGAATAAATTGCCTGTAATACCAATTCGGAAAGTGCGAATATCAAACAGAGTTAATGGGAATAGTGGTGCAGATTTTCGTTTGGCGTGCCATACATAAGCAGCTATCAGCATACTCGCGCCCAAAGCAAGTAATAACCCATAAATGCCTCGGCCTGTTTGTGAGCCAAACTCTACTGCAAGCGTAAATCCACAAGCCGCTGCTGCGAATAATGCAAACCCCGCCCAATCCAGTCGCTTGGTGTCCTCAAATAATGCAGGTACCAGTTTTTTACCCATGATAAAACCGATAATACCCATCGGAATATTGATTAAAAATATCCAGTGCCAACTGGTATATTGTACGATATAACCACCCAATACTGGCCCTACTAAAGGGGCAACCAATGCTGGTATTACCGCAAAGTTCATGACTGTTAGGAGCTTATTGCGTGGATAGGACTTAACCAATATCAACCGAGCAACGGGGGTCATCATCGCACCGCCAATACCTTGTACAATTCGTGAGCCAATCAAAAAATCTAACGTCGACGATGCAGCACACAGTAATGAGCCAATACAGAACAGAATAATTGCATATAAAAATACGCGGCGAGTGCCATATTTATCGGCTAGAAAACCACTGATAGGAATAAATATCGCCAAAGTGAGTGCATAACTGATGACCGCCCATTGCATCTTTAATGGCGACTCACCTAACGCCTGTGCCATTTGCGGTAATGACGTATTTAAAATAGTGGCGTCCAAAATTTGCATGAATAGTGCGACCGCTAGCACATAGGGTAGGTACTTTTCTTGTATTGGAGTCAGGGTGGTTTTAGACTCATTTTTATTAAGTATAGTAGACATAAATCATATTTTAGTCGATTTGGTCGATTGTTAGTCGAAAGCGTTATGGGGCATGTGGAGTAAATTATTTTTAGTTAATTATGTTCGATTAACTATGTTTAATTAAGAGTATTTGAGTAGTGTAGAAACCAGATTGGCTAAAATGAATGCCAATCATCCACAAAAAAATGACTAATGGTAAGATTAAGGTCTGCTGAACATTCAAATTTGAATGTTCAACA
>NZ_JBQSVL010000018.1:0-51384 GCF_052376215.1 Psychrobacter sp. AOP7-B1-24 | reverse complement strand
TACTAGGGCGTGTCCTCATTTTAGAAATGGTGATAAAAATGAGATAAATTGCCGTCAAACAAGGAAAATAGCGCAGATAATATCGAGATATTAGTCAGCTATTTGACGCCGTTTGGCAAGATTTAGCTATTTTTAACCCATTTAGATAACTATCGATTGAATTAAGGACATGCCCTAGACTAGCGCCCTATTGCTGAACTACAAATACCTATATTAAGATGCACAAAACGGGATTGTATGAATAGTAACAATGTATGTTATGCAAGGAACACGATATGAAAGGTTTTGATATTTTACGTGGTGCTGTATTAACAAGTTTAGCATCGATATTTTTATTAAATACTGCTCAGGCTAATAATGCATTAAAGATGACACTAACAGCAACCAAAGTGATGAAAGATGCTGAAGGTCAAACCAGCTATATACCGATACGCACCGCACCCACTGGCACCATCGTTCAATACAAAGCAACTTATACCAATGCACTAGACAAAGACATTAGGGATATGGCGGTGATACTACCTATTCCCGCCAATATGGTCTTTACGGGTGAAGCTTACCCGGCTAGCGCACTTGCCAGTATTGATAGCAAAAATTACGGCCATATACCTTTGATGCGAAAAATAAATGGCAAGATGATTAAAATCCCTTTATCTGAATATCGCACCTTACGTTGGGATATAAAGTTATTACCAGCGAAAAAATCAGCAGCCGTTGCATTTAATACCATGGTAGATTAAAACACTTATAACCTTCATAAATATGCGCATAGTAAGAGAAACGACTTACTAATAACACCCTCCTACAGAGATATAGTCGTGATACGTGCCATAAGCAAATGTCGACACCGACTCTGTAAAACAATCACGGCCAGATCTATCGACAAAAACATCGCTAAAAACAGTAAACACAAAAAAGCCAACATGTCATGTTGGCTTTTTTGTGTTTACATAGCTTCAATATTCTTTAACGCTCTACACTGATGATTTTTTACGTGGTAGCTTTTCTGGTAGATAGCAACGTAAGTAAGCGATGAATGCAATATTCGCTTCTTGGATATACTCATCAGTAATTTTTTGATGACGACGATAAGATAACGTAAATATAGAGTTGATAATGCTATAAGCAATCAACAACGTATCTTGGATATCATGGAAACCTGGCATTTCATAACGCTCTGACAAACGCTTATAAACCAAATCAATGATTTGATAGTTGATATCTTCACCGAAGCTATCACCTTCGAAATCAGGCGTATTGGTATCATAAATAAGCTTAGCTTTGGTTTCATCATTATGGAATATCGTCACACACTGATCGATGAGTGCCGTCAGATAACCCTGCCATCTATCATAATTACCAATATCAACTGTTTCTACGATCTCTAATATTTCAATAGCATTTAAAAAGCGTAATGCTAAAAATATTGCTTCGATATTAGGAAAGAAGTGATAGGCAGAAGCTCGTGGGATACCTGCTTCTTCACACACAGCGGCCAAAGTGATATCATTAATGGGCAGTGTTTCACTCAATTTTTTGGCACCCGCCAACAACTTTTGGCGACGTGCTCGACCTTGCTGACTCGTAAACTTAAATTTATTCGGTACAAGCTTTTTTGCTAGCTCCGAGTCTACCAACACATCTTCAATCTTTTCGTCTTTATTTTCGCTCATCATAGGCCTCTTAATATTACACCCTGTTTTATAGATACAAACTTCATTAGATAATATTAATTTTTATTTAAAAATTAAGCTATGTTAACTAACAATGTCACGCTAATATGCGCACCATCTCTAACGGAGAGGCATCATAAACGCTTGTACACCATCAAGCAAGGAAGATAAATAAGTTAAGTAATAGTAAAGTATAGGTCAACAATCTAATAGAGTTAACCATTTAATGCAATTCAATATATCAAACTTAATGATTAGGTTTAATCATTAAGTTTAATTTTTGCTCTTATAATACCATGATCGATGACTCTATCTGCATAATCCCACTTCAAATGATCATTAAAATAGTCCACCCGTTCAACCTGACCTAGCGAATACTTGCTGTCAGGCAAAAACTCTTCTGAAACAAATAGCTGGTCAATTATTTCTGGCATACCTTGATATATATGGGTATATGCCACATCTTTCATCCAACCATAACGCGCTTGAATACGAGCGGCATCGAATAGTGCAACATCACGCATGCTCTTATCATAATTGACTTCCCCAGTCTCCGCCATCAACTGAGTGGTCACACTACCCGTAACGTCATTCATATCACCTAACAGAATCAATGGCTCCTGAGTATGATGTAGTCTTTCAATGACAGACATGCGGATAGAAGCAGCTTCTGCAGCACGCATACATAAACTACGCAGTTTGGCACGAACTCGAATGTTTGGGTCATCCATATCTTCTAGTAAGTGACCTTTATCATCACGTAGAAAAAAAGCACGCTTACTTTTTAAATGTGCAGTAACAATCGTAATCGGTTGTCCATACGCATCAACACGCAAAATCAACGGTGGACGATTAAAGTGCTGATGAGGACCAATATCAGGAATATCAATCACCGCTTTTGGCTCAATGTCTGTTAATAAACTGCTTTCTAAATGTTTAAAACGACTAATAATACCAACAGCAGGGGTATTTTGCGCACCTTTACCCTGCGTATGAGGACTAGAAACATCATTACTGGCTAGTGGCGCGACAACATGCTCGCGCTTAAACCCCAATGAAACAGCTAAATCTGTTAACGCTTGGCTGTCCCATACCTCTTGTACTGCAATGATATCAGCGTTTGCCTTTGCTAAAAGGCTACTAATACCACCTAACTTGTGCTCGTATTCATCATCACTGTAAGCAGGCGCATTGTCATAATAAATTCGATTTGGATTAGCAAAATTAAGTAAATTAGCAGTGGCTATATAAAACTGTTTGTCACTGTCATTATTAACCATAAATTACTCACCATTCTAATTATTATCAATTTCTTCATACATCATAAAATATATTTATAGTTAATAATATACAACAAAAAAGCTCCCAAAGATAACTTTAGGAGCGATAAAATAACATAAATCTTATTTATCTTGATTGTCAGTATAGTAAATTCTACAACCACACTAAATTTGGTAATGAGGTAGTAAGCTTATCTACTATTTACTTACTGTCAGTTAATCTTACTGTTAGATTAACCTCATCATCTAATACTCAAGAATAATCTCAATTAAGACACGCGATTCCATGCATCACGTGAAGCTTTACGTGCATCTTTCCACTCCATACGTGACTCGCCCTTGACTTCGTGCCATGAGCGTTCTAAATCTGCCTCATGATCTTCAAAACGAGCATCTACAGGATAGTTAGCACGATTAGCATAACCTACTGCGTACGCTGGATGTAAGTCACGATCAAAATCGTAACCTTCTTTATAGTAGTCCATGTTTGCATATTCTGCACGCCAGTAAGCTTCTTCGTGAGTAGGATCAATAGCCTCTGCTGCTGCATGACCTGCTCCGCCACCAACAACTGCACCAATAGCACCACCAATCAATGTTCCTAGTGGACCTGCCATCGTACCAATAGCAGCACCTGCGGCCGCACCGCCCACGCCACCAATACCCGTTCCTAATGGGTGAGAACCTGGTTCACCTGTGATGATGTCAGCATTTAAGTCTTGCTTACTCTCTTTTGTCATATGTTTTACTTCACTGCGATCAATATCATCATAGTTACTCATATTATTATCCTTAAATTATTTGTTATATATTAGATTTATTTTTTAATAAAGAATTAGCATATTCCGCTTAATCCATCTAAAGTATAAGAATTTATGGGTAATGACAGATAGACCGGTTATGTAAACTATGTCCAAGTTACGATTATCTTGCGTTACAGCCTGTATCTTTACAACGTTTTTGTAGGAAAGCAGAGTACTTTAAGTAATTTTCGATTAAGTGATCCAGCTAATTGATGAGATTATTTTAGAATTTATAATACTTTCAACGCTCTATCGATCGCCTGACGCCACTTATTAAGGTGCTGATCTCGCTCATCATTGGACATTGTAGGTTCAAAAACCCGATCAACTTGCCATGACGCTTGCATCGTTGTGTCGTCATACAATCCAGTTTTTAATCCTGCAAGTAATGCAGCACCTTTGGCAGTGATTTCTGTATCTCTCGGGCGCAGTACTGGCACGTCTAGTAAGTCGGCTTGGAACTGCATAAGCAAATCATTATTTGCAGCGCCACCATCCACTCTTAACTCAGTTAGTGGATGAGGACTGTCTTTTTGCATAGCGATAAGAACGTCATACGTTTGATAAGCCACTGCTTCTAGGGCTGCTCTGGCAATGTGTGCTTTGGTCGTGCCACGGCTCATTCCCGTAATACTTGCACTGATGTCCGAACGCCAATAAGGAGCACCTAACCCTGTAAATGCAGGCAGTAACACTACGTCTTCACTACTCTCCACTTGCCGTGCTAAATCTTCAATATCGCTACTTTTTTGAATCATGCCTAAATTATCACGTAACCATTGGACGATCGCGCCCGCCATAAACACACTACCCTCTAAAGCATAAGTGACTTCTTTTTTGGGTGGCTGCAACATACGCTTACCAGACTGCACGATCTGATCAAACGATAAACTGTCTGGACGAGCCGATATAGGTCGTCGTTGCCACGCAATCGTCGTCAACAGCTTATGCTCGCTTAACTTTGGTATTTGACCAATATTCATCAGCATAAAACACCCTGTACCATAAGTGTTTTTTGCCATGCCTGAATCAAGACAGCCTTGTCCAAAAAGCGCGGCTTGTTGGTCACCTAATACAGCATGAATAGGGATTTGTTTGGCAAACAGTCCTTTTTTGGTTTTTCCAAAGTCACCATCAGAAGCAACCACTTTGGGCAAAATATTCATAGGTATCGAAAAACGCGCACACAACGCTTCTGACCAAGTCAGCTTATGGATATCAAACAACAAGGTACGAGACGCATTGGTTACATCAATGACATGCTCACCACCAGTCAACTTATAAATAAGCCAACTGTCTATGGTTCCGACAGCTATTTCACCTTTATGGGCACGTACACTCAATTTGGGGTTATTTTCGAGCATCCAAGCAATTTTGCTGGCACTAAAATACGGATCTAAACGCAACCCTGTAATACGTTGTACTTCGCTTACCATGTCGTCATTGCTGTCTTTAGCGACGCTTTCAGCAGCCAATGTTCTACAATAATCCTCGGTACGGCGGTCTTGCCAAATGATAGCAGGAGCTAAAGGTTTACCTGTTTGCCTATCCCACATGACAATAGATTCACGTTGGTTGGTAATCGCAATACTGGCAACATCAGTGGCTAGTAGTCCTGCGCGATTAATCACATCATGTGCACAGCTAATCTGTGTCTGCCAAATTTGTAGCGCATCTTGCTCGACATACCCCGCTTTTGGCGTTTGCAAAGTCGTGGGCTGCTGAACCATTTTTATCGACCGTGCGAGATCGTCATACAGTATCGCTCGACTTGATGTAGTTCCTTGATCTAGCGCCAAAATATATCCTGACATAACGAGTACCTTTTTTTAATATTTTTTATTCTGTATTTTGTAATGGTTCATCTTGTTTAATAACACCATGCAACATAATAATTATTCAATAATGAACCGTTCATACCCCAAAAATAGCCATTCGTAGTATTCGCTACAGCATTACTTATAAACGAATATTTTTAAAATAAATCTATCTACTAGCATACTACTATTGACTATACAATAGAAAACAGGAGAGTATTGACTATTGACCCGTCACTATTGTGGCACTACAGTGTACGCTTTGTTGTCGATAACGCACTTTATATCTCTGTTAAGAAGACTGTATTTTGTCCTCGATTTATCAGTAGATAGCGATAAATAAACGGTTATTGTTATTGAAATATTTAAGACGTTATATGATATCAAAAACCTTGCATTCTAATTAATGGCTTATGTGACTTATGAAATTTGCTCTATCGACTCTGTCTAATTCAGTCATGATGTTTACACTCATGGCCTTGGCTGCTTCTAATCTTGCAAGTGCAAACGAAAATGATATTGAGTCCCCAAACCAAGTAACGCCAATCAATGATGCTGACAACCAAAGCAATATTCAAAAAAGCTATGCCAAAAATAAAACCATTGCCACCAATAGCGAAATAGAAATATCTCAGCAACAGCCTAATTTAAAAACGCTAGTGGACCCAACCACTCATAAAAATATCGATAGTAGCTATTCATTAGAAGTACCTAGCTTATTGAGTCTTGAACAAGCACAGAATATTTTACTGCAAGTCTCACCCAAATTAGCAGCCAATCAAGCTGCGATTGCTTCAAGTGAATATCAAACAGATGCTCTCGATACGTTAGACAACCCGCTTGTATTTGCACGAGTGTCAGCTACGGCTTACAACTTGGACACCGATCTTGATTTATCGTCACTCAAAAGCGGTGTTGTCAATGAGGCTGACAGCCTAGCACCTTATTTTCCAAATCTGCCGAATTTGGGCGAATTGGCTGATGAGCGCATCCCTGATTCTTATGAGTTAAAACGTTCAGGTTCAACATCGGGTGCAGGAGTCGGCGTATTATGGCCTATTTATACTGCCGGACGCACCACAGCATTGACTAGTGCTTCTGAGGCACGTACCCAAGAAGCCATCGCAGACAGCTTATTAGATAAGAACGAGCTATATAACACCTTAATTGAACGATACTTCAAAGCGCAATTGGCCATCATTGCCGCTTATCTGCGCGAAGATGCTTATGACACACTTCAGCAAACGGATCATATGGCTCAGCGACTGTTTGAAGAAGGCTTTATCTCGCGTGTGGATCGTCTAGAAGCACAGTCTGCACTGGCAGATGCAAAAAGCGAATCTGTCAATGCTAATAACGATGCACGACTTGCAATGATGGCTTTGCAGCGCCTATTGCGTACGGAATACCGTATCAAACCCACAACACCACTATTCGTTTCTAGTCGTCCTCTGCCAGATGTCACGTACTTTCAAGATTTAGCGCTTGCCAATCATCCAGGCCTACAAAAAGTCGCTGCCAAACGTAAACAAGCAGAGCAGTTACATGCATTATCTGATACTGGTTATAAGCCTACAGTGATGTTGTATGGTTATGGACAAGTCGAGAAGGATCCCAGTTGGGTCGCCGGTATCTCCGCAAGCTGGAAGCTATGGGGCGGGCTAGACAAAACGGCATCGCTGGCATCAAGTAATGCCAAAATACGCCAAGCTGATCTTTCTGAGATCGAAGTCAGTGACAACCTATTATTACTGGTCGAAAAAAACTGGCACGACGTCAATAATGCTCAGTCACGTTATCAGGCGTTACAAAGCAATGTTGATCTAGCGGCTGAAGTATTACGCTTGCGACAGTTAGGGCTACAAGAAGGTGTCAACACGCCGATTGAGGTCGTACAAGCACAAACGCAGTCACTAAAAGCCCGTACTGAACAAGCACAAGCAGCAAATAGTTACGTGCAATCACTGGCTGCGCTGATGCAAAGCTGTGGCACGCCATTAGCTTTTAACACCTATCTCAACGCAGCTGATATTCAATTGCCAACTTTATATACTGAGTAATGATTTAACGTCATAAGGCATACTGATAAATATTTATACTGATTATCATAAAGCTGCCAATTGATACACTCATCTTACTGTGAACAAATAAAATATTTTATGAAAAAACTGACGTTTAAATCTGTAGTTGGCTGGCTACAGCCTTTATTGAAAACGTGGCGTATCGCAAACACTTCTAATGTTTGGGCACACTGCGCGAGCGTAGGTTTTTTTGGGTTTTTATCAATTTTTCCAGTAATGGCAGTATTTGTGCTGCTATATGGTCTGGCCTTTTCGCTCACTGAGATGCAAGAACAGATTGCAATTTTGCGTCCGTTTGTACCTGATACGGTATACGAAGTCCTCAATTCACGCCTAAGCGATCTGGTTTCTAGTACTGCATCTACACTGACTGTCAGTCTTATTGTATCGACTTCATTTGCTCTTTATGCTGGCTCTAAAGGCATCAAATCGTTAATCGTTCTTGTCAATCTTGCTTTTCATATCACGCAAGAGCGTGGCTTTATACAAAGTACCATTCGATCAATTGGCTTGACCTTCGCCGCAGTTGTAATATTAATTATAACAATCTCCTCTATCGCTATCATTCCATTAGCGGCA
This sequence comes from Psychrobacter sp. AOP7-B1-24, assembly GCF_052376215.1. NCBI lineage: Bacteria > Pseudomonadati > Pseudomonadota > Gammaproteobacteria > Moraxellales > Moraxellaceae > Psychrobacter > Psychrobacter sp. AOP7-B1-24. The sequence continues at coordinate 43,151 of NZ_JBQSVL010000018.1, read as the reverse complement.
GCCTACTTTCCCTTCCCTCAAATTGCTAAGACAATTGCACTTTGGAGCAGGTGGCCTATATTGACTGGTATCATCTTTTTAAGCTTTTTGGGCTTTTATCGCCTAGCCCCTAACCGTGGCGCAGTCGCACTAAAGAAACTAGTGCCAGGCTCAGCGCTAGCAACCATTCTTTGGATTATATTGTCTGTACTATTTTCAATTTATGTCCAAAACTTTAACAACTATAGTGCTGAGTTTGGCGCACTATCAGCTGCCGTGGTCATTATGCTGTGGCTTTATTATTCAGCATTTATTGTCGCTTTTGGAGCTATCTTTAACTCTGAAGCCATAGAAGATGCCAAACCTTATGCTACTCGAGTGTACTAGGGCGTGTCCTAGTCATCAATTTTTTACCTCTACTCTTCGCTTTATTGCTTTAGGAACCTCACCGTCATGACTGAATCTACCAACGAATCAGGCGACTCACGCAAAGTAAACGACTCAGATAGCTCTACTGAATCAAATAATGGTCAGCATGAGCAAACACCGATTGATTCTAATATTGACAACGCGAGTGCTAACGCAGAGCAAACCGTGCCGCCTTATAAACGCGAGGCAATAAAAACTGACAAATCTGCCCTAATCAAAAAAGCCATCCTAGCACTGATTATTCTCATTGTGCTGGGTATGGTTGCTTATGGTTTGTATAAGAGCAATCAACACAGTGAGCCCGAGGCCATTACCTTGCAAGGGCAAATGCAAATGCAGCAAACCTCTATCGCTGCAAAAGTACCTGGACGCATATCAAAAATCTTAGTCACTGAAGGCGATACTGTTACCATCGGTCAGCAGCTGATTCAAATGGACTCACCTGAGATTAATGCCAAAATTAATCAAGCACGTGCTGGCAAACAGATGGCACAGAGTCAGTTAGATAAAGCAGAAAACGGTGCTCGCCCACAAGAAATTGCTCAAGCAAAGGCAGCATGGCAAGCCAACAAAGCAGGTTCTGATTTGGCAGAAAACACCTATCGACGGGTCAATCGTCTGTATGAAGAAGGACTAATGGCACGGCAAAAACGCGATGAAGCTTATGCCCAATATCTGGCCACCCAAGACCAAACTGAAGCGGCGCTATTGCAATATGACCTAGCATTAGAAGGCGCACGCACTGAAGATAAATCAGCCGCCACAGCGCAAGTCGCGCAAGTCGATGCAAAACTGGACGAAGCACTGGTCGCAAAAGAAGAAGCCAACTTAAAAAGCCCTATCGCTGGTATCGTGGATGACGTTATTGTCAATGCCGGTGAAGTCATTGGAGAAGGTGTTCCTCTACTGACGTTGGTCGATACCAGTGATCAGTGGGTCGTACTCAATGTCACAGAAACCTATTTAAACCAACTAGCAATCGGGCAAAAATTCACAGGTACGATTCCAGCATTGTCATCAGTGAATAAGCCTTATACTAAAGAGTTTACCGTCTATGCCACGTCAACCTTATCTGACTTTGCAACTTGGCGCCCAACCAACAATGATGACGGCTTTGATGTGCGTACCTTTGAGGTGAAAGCGCGTCCTACCACTCCAGACGCCCGTATTCGTTCGGGCATGAGCGTGGTTGTGAGCATTGATTCAGCGTCTACTAACACTAAGAATCAAGAGTAAGCCATGAGCCTGACCAAGTTAAGTGAGGCTTTTTTTCGTAGTGCTGCGTACGAGCGACGATTTTTGTCCAAAAACTCGTGGGACTTGGCGATGGTGATTTGGATACCATTAGCAACTGTGCTATTGATTTGGTGGATATTTTCTCATACGCAAATTACAGACTTGCCTATCGGAGTGATCGACCAAGACAATGGTCCTGTTGCCAATACTGTTGTGCGTTATTTAGAAGCCAGTCCTACCTTGATGGTCAAGCAGCTTTATACTTCAGAAGCTGTGGCAGAAAAAGCCATTTTGCAGCGTAATATCTATGCCGTTGTTATTATTCCTGAAGATTTCTCTCGTAATATTTTATCTGGCAAGCCTGCCCCTTTAATATTGCAAGTGAATGCTCAGTACGGTACACATTCAGGCATCATCCAAACTGGTGTTCAAGCCGTTACTGGCACGTTATCGGCTGGTGTTGAGATACAGCGTTTGGTCAAGCAAGGCATGGCACCATCACAAGCAGTGATTGCCTATTCGCCGATTAGTATACAGCGTATCAGTCTATTCAACACTGCAACTAACTATCAGCAGTTTTTGGCCTCAACGGTAATTCCCGCACTACTACATATTTTAGCAATGGTCATCGGAGCAACGACGATAGGACGTGAGCTGCGTGATAAAAACATAGGCCATTGGTACGACTTTATTACTAATAAAAAAACAGATACAGTTGATGAAGATACTCAACCTAGACAGGCTAGATTTTCTGTACTGTTATTCGGTTTATTGGGCAAGTATTTTTGGCCCATGATGGCTTATAGCATCTGGTCAATGCTTGCTGTTTGGTTCGCTGCACCACAAGACGTTATTGCTATTGGCTCAGTGATTGCTACTTATGTCGGTCTGCTTTTACTAATGATGCTGTCATTTCTTATTGGTGCCATCTTAACCCTAAATTCGTTTTCTTTACGCATGGGCTTATCGTCTACTGGTTTTATTTCTGCCCCTTCTTATGCCTTTGCAGGTGTCACTTTTCCGTATATTGCTATCAGTGACAATGCCAAGCATTGGTCAGACGTGCTACCACTCACACATTATTTAAAGCTACACATTGCACAATTACAGATGAACGCCCCTGTGGCTGTGTCATTACCGATTGTCTATGGCCTCACAATTGCGACGACCATTACGATGATCTTGACGACGCTATTGACCAAACGTGCATTGGCACATCCAGAACGCTGGGGAGCACGCTAATGTCATTGTTACCAAAACAAAATCCGTCTTCTATGGCTGAACACTCAACACTGCAAGCAACATCCCCAACATTTTGGGGTGGGTTCTTGGAGACTTTTAAAGGCATATTTTCTGATAAAGGTGTGCTGTTACTATTAATGATTGCGCCTATTATTTATGGCTTTTTTTATCCTTGGCCATATTCGACCGAGGTAATCGATCATGTGCCCGTTGGTATCATTGACTATGACAACAGTAACTTATCACAGACTGTCGTACGCTATGCCAGTGCCAGTCCGCAGTTAGATACTAAGCGGTTTCTCAATGAACAAGATGCCAAACGGGCCATTTGGGCAGATGAAATCGCTGGGTATATGGTGATTCCGAGCGGCCTTGAACAGCAAGTACTCTCTGGAAAATCAGCGAGCGTCAGTGTATTAGGCAATGGTGGTTATTTTCTATTGAATAAAAATGTTCAGATGGGATTTTTGAAAGCCGTTAGCACCGTATCAGCTGGTATCGAGATTAAGAAGAACGTAGCACAAGGTGTGTATCCAGTAACCGCAAAAGCAAACACTCAAGCGGTACCCTTACAAATCATTCCTTTATACAATCAAACAGAAGGCTATGGCGCGTACATCGTGCCAGCGGTTTCTATTCTAATTTTACAGCAAACACTTTTAATGTCGACGACGATGCTGATTGGAACATGGTATGAGCAGCGTCGGCACATGAGTAGCATCCGTGGCTGGCTTGGTCGTATTTCAGCGCTAAGTGCGTGTAGCTTTGTGATCGGCTGCTTTTATTATGGCTGGGCGTTTGAGCTTCATCACTATCCGCGCGGACAAAACATGCTCGGCAGCTTGTTATTTCTACTAATATTCTGCCCAACAGTTGCAACTCTCGGCTGCGTACTAGGCTTATGGTTCCGTCAACGTGAACGCGGTATGCAAATTCTTATTTTTAGCTCATTGCCGATGTTTTTTATCAGTGGCTATCCGTGGCCTGCAAACCAATTGCCAGAATTTTTACAGATCATTCGTTGGTTAATACCGACGACACCAGCCATCAACACTTCTGTACAGCTAAACCAAATGGGTGCCAGTGTATCCCAAATCTCTACTGGGCTGTATGCACTCGCCGCTTTATGGATATTCTACTTTATATTACTCTTGCTCATTCGCTGGTATACCACTATGAAGCAGCATAAAACCATTTCATAACATGGAGTAAGTGGTTTAATAGGCCTGTTTTATATTGATAAACCAGCTATCAAAAAAGCGCCTGCTAATATTAGCAGGCGCTTTTTTGATTTATACAATATAAATAGGCGATGATTTAAAAAACTCGATTCAAACCATTCAATGCCGCGACACGGTACGCTTCGGCCATCGTTGGGTAGTTAAAAGTGGTGTTCACAAAATACTCAAGCGTATTATTACTCTTACACTTCATAACGGCTTGACCAATATGAATAATCTCTGACGCATGATTGCCGTAGCAATGGATACCCAAGATCTCTAGCGTATCACGATGGAACAAAATCTTTAGTACGCCTGAACGCTCACCAATAATTTGCGCACGTGCTAAATGCTTAAAGAACGCCTGACCCACTTCATAAGGAACTTTTTCATCCGTCAGCTCTTGCTCTGTTTTACCAATACAAGAGATTTCAGGAATGGTATAGATACCAGTCGGCACACTAGATACTGGCTCGGCATCATCATCACCTACCATAAAGGCAGCAGCACAGCGACCTTGGTCATAAGCGGCAGATGCCAGAGATGGCCAACCAATCACGTCACCAGCAGCGTAGATGTTTTTAATATCAGTGCAATATGTGTCGTCAACTTTCAACTGACCGCGGCTATTGGCTTTCAGACCAACCGCTTCTAAGTTCAGACCTTCGGTATTACCTGAGCGACCATTGGACCATAGAATGGCATCAGATTTGATTCTCTTACCACTCTTTAGATGTAAGACCACATAATCATCGTGCGTTTCAAGATGATCAATCTCTTCATTACTACGGATCAGCACACCAAATTGTCTAAAATCATGAGCGATAGCATCGCTGATTTCGCTGTCCAAATAATTGAGCAGCTGATCTTGGTTATTGATTAAATCAACCTTGTAACCCAAACCAGTAAAGATAGACGCATACTCACAACCAATTACGCCTGCACCATAAATGATGATTTTTTTGACCACATAATCCATTTGCAGAATTTTATCAGAATCAAAAACGCGTGGATGATCAAAGTCTAGAATATCAGGACGGTAAGGACGGCTACCAACGGTAATAATCGCTTTGTTAAAAGTAATGGTTTCAAACACATTGTCATCGGTTTCAATACGTAATGTATGGGCATCGATAAAGCTGGCCCAACCGTGAATCACTTCAATGCGGTTGCGCTCATAAAAACGCGTGTGCGTATTAACTTGACGACGTATTACTTGACGCGCCTTGGCCAACACTTCATTTAGGGGTACTTGCTTATATTCCATCGCCTTAGTAAACATCGGGTCACGGCGGAAGTTAATTAAGTTAAATACTGATTGGCGTAGCGCTTTACTTGGAATCGTGCCTACATGAGTAGAGTTACCACCTACTTGATCACGTGGATCAACGACCGCTACTCTTTTGCCAGACTTAGTCAGTTTCATAGCAGCCGCTTCACCAGCAGGACCTGCTCCTAAAACAACTGCGTCATATTCGTATGCATGGTTGTCGCTTTTTAGACGACGTGAATCTTTGGTAAAACCAGATTTGATATCAATTCGTGTGTCATCGAGAGGATTCACAAGATCAGGGTGATGCATCACATCATCAGTGACTTGCTCATGGGTTTGTTCAATTTTTTGTTGTTTGTTTTTTCCGACAGTGTGCTCAGGATTAGGCGCGTGACTACTTGCTTTATTAGATACTTCAGTATGGCTTTCTTCACCGATATCATTAGTTGCATCGCTTGGTTTTTTAGTTCCCATCGTATCCTCTTTATATGTACTTATTGGTTTGATATTTAGGTCATGAACGAATCAAAATTTGAGTGAGTTAGTATCACCGTACTAAGGCATTCCTACCATACGTTGTGAGACAATGTTTTGCAATGTCCAATAGCCATTAGGACTTTGTTCTGCTTCATCGATTTGCGGGCGGGCACTGATCACGTATTCAGTACCAAGCGTTGGCTCAAAACCCTCAATCCAATCATAAGGAACTTCAAACATGCTACCGTCTTTGCTAGATTTGGCAAGCAAACACTGCATCGGTAATTCCGAAGCACAGGCCACACGGTTTGGCATGATGGTTAGCATTTGCGCGTCACCTAAGACAATGGTTGGTACATAGCGCGGCTCAGGGACTGGTTGACGTGACGTCTGACAGGCTGTCAATAATGTCGCTACGCTTAAAAAACTGGTTAATAATAAAGGGGTCTTGCTAGACTTATAAGCTAAACTCATAATATTCTCTATAGGATAATGAGGTTGTATTAAATGACGATATTAATAATGGTATAAACAATCTTCAAGGGTTAAACAGTTAATGTTTAATTGAGTTTTATCAATCTTTAACCAATACGACGTTTCAGACCTGTCATTTGTAGAATACGAGTGGCAATTTCTTCAACAGACATCTCGGATACATCCAAGCTGGGGATGCCATGAGTGATATAAATCCCTTGTATCGCACGCTGCTCCTGCTGGCATTGCTGATAACTAGAATAACGACTACCCGCGCGGCGCTCTTGGCGGATTTTCACCAAACGATCTGTATCAATAAGCAGACCAAACAATTTGTCTTTATGCTCACGCAATGCTTTTGGTAATTGATTGTCGTACAAATCATCTTCAGTCAAAGGATAATTGGCTGCTCGAATACCAAACTGTAACGCTAAGTATAGTGACGTTGGGGTTTTACCAGAGCGTGACACCCCAACCAAAATGATATCCGCCGCATTATAATGACGGGTACGTGCGCCATCATCGTTATCTAAAGCAAAATGCACTGCGTCAATACGCTCTTTATAGGTCTCAGAATCAACATTATCATGGGCATGACCTGAGTGCCCATCAGGCTCTACACCGGTCTCTTCCGCGACTCGCCCAATCAAACCCTCATACATATCCAAGTTACAACTTTGTGCTGCGTTGATTTTTTCACGAATCTCAGGGTTGACTATCGTATCAAACACCAAAGGTAGTAAACCATCTCGTTGATAGGCCATATTGATTTGCTCAACCGTATCTTCCGCACGCTCAAGGCTGTCCACATAAGGCAACACTCTGGTTTCAAAAGGTACCGAAGCAAACTGACTCAAAATAGCACGGCCCAATGTCTCAGCCGTAATTGCTGTCCCATCTGAGATAAAAAATGCGGTTCTAACAGCTTGTGAGCTGTCTAAGTTTAATGCATGCCGGTTTTGAATAGTGGACTTCACTTGTTCAGTAGGGTTGTTTGAGTACATACGTTGGCACCTCAATTGGAAACACAATGATAATCTTTTTTTGGCTTATATTTTTCATACTACTCTAGGACGTGTCTTCATTTTAAAAATAGTGATAAAAATGATCGTCAAACAAGGAAAATCGCGCAGATAGTATCGGGATATGAACCGGCTATTTGACGATATTTATTCCGTTTAGATGGCTGTCGAGTGAATTGAAGCCATCCCCTAGACATATTTAGCGCCTATATAAATCAGCCTTGATATTCAATATATATGCAATAACAGACCTACATTATTTATGCTCTATATTATACGCATAATAGCGGCCTAATAGAAATTAATGTTACAGATGCGTACTTAGAAACCAATATAAAAGCCAACTATATCTCTAGGACATACTGAGATTAGCGACTCTTTCACCAAGCCTGTTATGACACCTTGGTAATTGCATAACTTCAATATTTAGAGTCTGTTTCATACCAATAAAGCGAGCGAATAAACACTCTATAAATAGTAAGATGTGTTTGATATTCGATCATGGCACTGACAGAAAGTATTTGTGAATGTTTAACACGTCCTAAACAAAACGATATTCATACCCTGTTCGATTGAACTAAAAATGACTATTACACACCTATATAAGCACGAAGTTTCTAAAACACACACCATCTATCTGTAATAGTCCTTGAATTGGCTATTTATAGTCTCATTTAGGGTTGTCAGACGGGGATATATTGGCTTTTTTCGATATTTTTACGCTAGCGTAGAAAGTAAGTTTTTCGAAAAGCTGCTCAAAATTATGTAGTAAACTCCATAATTTGTCTGTTTTTAACAATTTTTTTGATTTAACCCCTCGAAATTGTCCTAATATAGCGGTATAATCCACCGTTATAATCCTTACTAAATAACCTTATTTTCTGGAGTTATCATGGCAGCGCAATCTACAGCACTTGTAATCAATCTAGATCAGCTAGGAAAAGACGATATTGATATGGTCGGTGGTAAAAACGCCTCATTAGGCGAAATGATCAGCCATTTATCTGATTTAGGTGTCAGTGTTCCAGGCGGTTTTGCCACCACTTCAAATGCGTTTAACCGCTTTTTGAACGAAACAGGTTTGCTAGAAAAAATCAATAATGAGCTAAAAACATTAGACGTAGATGATGTTAACAAGCTTGCAGAGACTGGCAAAAAAATTCGTACTTGGATTATTGAGCAAGAACTACCAAAAGATCTTGAACAAGAAGTTCGTGAGTCATTTGAAGCAATGAGCGGCGGCGAAGACATCGCTGTTGCCGTACGTTCTTCTGCAACTGCTGAAGATTTACCAGATGCTTCATTCGCAGGTCAGCAAGAGACATTCCTAAACATTCGCGGTATTGATAACGTCCTAATCGCTATCAAAGAAGTGTTTGCTTCTTTATACAATGATCGCGCAATCTCTTATCGTGTACACAAAGGCTTTGAGCACGAAGGTGTTGCACTATCTGCCGCTGTACAACGCATGGTTCGCTCAGAAACTGGTGCGGCTGGTGTAATGTTCACGCTAGATACCGAAAGTGGTTTTGATCAAGTGGTATTTATCACATCAAGCTACGGCCTAGGTGAAATGGTCGTTCAGGGCGCGGTTAATCCAGATGAATTTTATATATCAAAGCAGTTGTTAGCCAATGGTAAGCCGTCAGTTATTCGCCGTAATCTAGGCAGCAAGCATAAGAAAATGATTTATGGTGACGAAGGGAGTACAGCTAAATCTGTGAAAACTGTCGATGTTGAAAAACAAGATCGCATGCAATTCTCACTATCTACTGAAGAGCTAACCTCTCTTGCTAAACAAGCGGTAACGATCGAAAAACATTATGGCCAAGCGATGGATATCGAATGGGCTAAAGACGGCGACACCAATGAGATATTTATCGTTCAGGCACGCCCTGAAACGGTTAAGAGCCGCCAAGACAGCAATGTCATGGAGCGTTACATCATTGATACTACCGACGCAAAAATACTATGCGAAGGCCGCTCAATCGGTCAACGTATCGGTTCAGGTAAAGTGCGTATCGTTAGCAACCTAAACGAGATGGACAAAGTACAAGACGGCGATATCCTCGTATCAGACATGACGGATCCTGACTGGGAGCCAGTCATGAAACGTGCCTCTGCCATCATCACCAACCGTGGTGGTCGTACTTGTCACGCGGCTATTATCGCACGTGAACTAGGTGTTCCAGCTATCGTTGGTTGTGGTAACGCAACTGAGCTATTGGTTGACGGTCAAGATGTGACTGCTTCTTGTGCCGAAGGTGATACTGGTTTTATTTATGAAAGCCAAATTGACTTTGAAGTGCAAACCAACTCTGTTGAAACGATGCCAGAGCTAGCATTTAAAGTAATGATGAACGTCGGTAACCCAGATCGCGCTTTCTCATTCACCCAAATGCCAAACGAAGGCATTGGTCTTGCTCGCCTTGAGTTCATCATCAACCGTATGATTGGTGTGCATCCAAAAGCACTATTGAACATGAATACCTTGCCACGTGAAATATCACAAGCCATCCAAGAGCGTATCGCCGGTTATGCCTCACCTGTTGACTTCTATGTTGATAAATTGGTCGAAGGTATCTCAACCTTAGCGGTTGCCTTTATGAATCAGCCAGTTATCGTTCGTATGTCAGATTTCAAATCAAACGAATACGCTAACTTGTTGGGCGGTAAATTATACGAGCCATCAGAAGAAAACCCAATGCTTGGTTTCCGTGGTGCAAGTCGTTATGTATCTGACAACTTCCGCGATTGCTTTGAACTTGAGTGTAAAGCACTAAAGCGTGTCCGTGATGACATGGGACTGACCAACGTCGAGATTATGATTCCATTCGTGCGTACGATTGGCGAAGCCAAAGAAGTCATCGAGCTACTAGAGAAAAATGGTCTAAAGCGTGGCGAAAACGGTTTGCGTGTTATCATGATGTGTGAACTACCAACCAATGCACTATTGGCAGATGAATTCCTAGAGTACTTCGATGGTTTCTCAATCGGTTCTAACGATTTGACTCAGTTGACCCTTGGTCTAGATCGTGACTCAGGTATCGTCTCACATCTATTTGATGAACGTGATCCTGCTGTTAAGAAGCTGTTAACTATGGCAATCGATGCCTGCCGTAAGCAAAACAAATATGTCGGTATCTGTGGTCAAGGTCCATCAGACCATCCAGATCTTGCTTATTGGTTGATGGAACAAGGTATCAACTCAGTGTCATTAAACCCTGACTCAGTACTAGATACTTGGTTCTTTTTAGCTGGTGAAGAAACCAAATAAGCCGTAACGTCAAGTCACAGCGGTAATTCACACCATTATTAAAGATACACTTATTAGGGTCTATTTGAAAAATATTAAATAGACCCTAATATTATGTATTATAAAATGTGATTTAAGACATGACTAACTATGTAGGCAATTATGCAGATTTTCCTTGCTCGAAATAACGTACAAGCCGGTCCATACAGTTTGGATCAGCTTAATATTATGTTGGCATCTGGTGAAGTACTGCTAGATGATTTAATGTGGCATGAAGGCTTAGACCAATGGCAGCGTGTCGGCAACTTGACCAACAACCAAACGGTTTATCGACCCGCTACCATTAGCCGCCCAGATGCCAATGACTCTATTATCAATAACGTCACTGTATTTCCTGAAGATAAAGCCAGTGATGGTGAGGACAGACAATCTGTATCGTTAGATAGACTGTATGGCAAGCCTGAACGTCCAAAAGTCACTGATAAAGATGCGAATATGACAACCAACCGTCATCACACACCGCATCATAATGTGTCATTAAATAAAAAGGCTAGCAGTAAGAATATTTCAGCTCAAGATAAAGTTCTTGGTAATGTTGTTCTTGCGCCTATCATGTCGCGAGTATTAGCAACGGCACTTGATTGGCTACTTTTAATCATGTCATTTTTGCCATTAATGCTAGCTATAAACAAGTTGGATGGCATACCTACAGACTTACAGAATATGGATGAGATGGTTAAATATTCTTTAAGTGTTGCTGAAAGTATTCCTCATGCTACGCAGCTCATATCAAATGCTATGGTTTTTGGTCTTATCGCTTTGCAATTACTTTTTATTATCTTACGAGGTCAGTCGTTAGGCAAACTAATTACTGGTATTCGTGTGGTCGACCAAACAACTCATCGTTTGCCTTCTTTTGTCAAATTGGTTGTGATACGCACGCTTGTATTAGCACTAATCTACATCCCTCTTTCTACTTCATTTATAGTATTCATACCTTTAGCTATTCATTATTACATGGCTTCAAAAAGCCCTCAAAACATTGGTTGGCATGACAAACTGGCCAACACATTGGTAGTGAAAGCAGAGAGTAATCAGTTAGCAAAAGAACCAAAAATAAAATAACCATTCGTTAAGTTTGGTTATGAGCAACGTGTCTGATAACCCTTATAAAAAAGCAGCGTATTATCGTTGCTTTTTTTTGTTATTAGAAAGCAATTTATGAAATTTATAGTTTATTAGCAGTATCTCAGCGATTAACCTTTGTGTTAATGATTGAGTACTGCTATAATACGGCGCTTTATATCCTAAGCTTATTCTAGATTGTTTTTTATAAAAACTGGTCAGAATTGGGCTTACCTTATAAATCTCCTTGCTATTAACATAGGGTTAATAGCTACTAATCCGTAAGGAGTCATAATGCGACATTACGAACTGGTGTTACTTGTACACCCAGACCAAAGCGACCAAGTGGTCGGCATGGTTGAGCGCTACATCAAGTTAGTTCAAGACAATAACGGTGTTATCCATCGTTTAGAAGATTGGGGCCGCCGTCAATTGGCATATCCAATCAACAAGATTCACAAAGCTCACTACGTTCTTTTCAATATTGAAACTGACGGTGAAACTTTGGCTGAACTTGAAGAATTATTCCGCTATAACGACGCGATCATTCGTAGTCTAGTTATGCGCCGTGACGAAGCTGTCACTGAAGAGTCGCAGTTAGCCAAGAATGCCGATGAAAAACGCGCACGCAAAGCAACTACTCGTCGTCCAGACAATCGTGAAAACGATAGCGACGACAACGACAACAGTGAAGACTAATTAAAGGAGAATACTCATGGCACGTTTCTATCGCCGTCGCAAATTCTGCCGTTTCACTGCTGAAGGCATCACTCACATCGACTATAAAGATGTTGAATTGCTAAAACAGTACATCAGTGATAATGGTAAAATCGTACCAAGCCGCATTACCGGTACATCTACTAAATATCAGCGTCAACTAGCTACTGCTATCAAGCAAGCTCGTTACTTATCGCTACTTCCATACACTGATAACCATCAGGGTTAACCGTTAATTAACTAGGAATGACTCATGCAAATTATTTTGTTACAGCGTATCGTCAACCTTGGTAAACTCGGTGAAACTGTCGATGTAAAACCAGGTTACGGACGTAACTTTCTTATCCCTTTGGGTAAAGCACTACCTGCTACTAAAGCTAACATTGAAAAGTTCGAAGCACGTCGTGCTGAGCTTGAAGCTGAAGAAGCAAAAGAAATCGCTAGTGCTCAAGAGCGTGCTGATGCTTTAACTGATGTTAATGTCATCATGCGTGCTAAATCAGGTGACGAAGGCAAGCTATTCGGTTCTATCGGTACTCGCGATATCGCTGAAGCATTGACTAACTCAGGTCTAGAAGTAGACCGTGCTGAAATCAAGCTACCTGAAGGCACTCTACGTCAAGTTGGCGAATACAATGTTGATATTCAGCTACACCATGACGTTACTGCTAGCATCTTGGTTACCATTCTTTCTGAAGATGGTAACAACGAAGATTCAGCTGACGAAGAAGCTGCTGACGAAGACTATTCTGAAGAGTAATCTTCTATATAGTTAGACTCGGTCTATAAAAAGCCAGCAACCTAAGGTTGCTGGCTTTTTTTGTCTATGTTTTATTGTTACCCCCTATTTTGTTTAAGTAAGAGCTGCCAGAATATTGAAGCGTGTCCTCATTAAAAAAAGGTGATACACATTCGCTAACATATACCAAAAGACATTCAAAAAACACCCAGAGAAATATCCATGAAAATTTTGATCGCCCCTGACTCGTTTAAAGAAAGTTTAGAGGCATTGGATGTGTGTCATGCAATCCAGTCCGGCTTTAGCCAAGTGTTTCCAGACGCTGATTATAAGCTGCTGCCAATGGCTGATGGTGGTGAAGGCACCTCTGCCGTATTGTCTTATGTATTGGGTGGGCGCTGGAAAAAAATCAGAGTGCATGACCCACTGATGAGACCTATCACCGCAAAGTACTTATTATTGCCTGATGCCACAGCTGTCATCGAAATCGCTCAAGCCTGCGGATTACATCTACTAACAGCCGATGAACGTAATCCTGTGATTGCGAGCAGTTATGGTGTTGGAGAGCTGATCGAAGATGCGTTAGAAGAAGGCGCCAAGCGTATCATTATTGGGCTGGGTGGTAGTGCCACCAATGATGCAGGTCTTGGTATGCTAACTGCGTTAGGTATGGATTTTCATGACGTCGATGGTCATTCATTAGCTCAGGGCGGCGGTGCACTTGCCAGTCTACATAAGCTCGATAATACAAACCTTCACGCAAAGATATCAGACACGGTATTTGAGGTTGCTTGTGATGTGACCAATCCATTATGCGGTCTGCTAGGTGCCAGCGCCGTGTTTGGCCCGCAAAAAGGCGCTTGTCCAGAGCAAGTTAATATCTTGGACAACGCATTAAGCCACTTTGCGACTATTTGTGGCCAACATGGTTATCAGGAGTGTGAAGAGGTGGCAGGTGCTGGCGCAGCTGGCGGTCTTGGCTATGCGTTAATGAGCTTTTGTGATGCCCATCTGAAATCTGGTTTTGATACGGTTGCTGAAGTGACTAACTTATCACAACATATTGCCGATGCGGACTTGGTTACCACTGGCGAAGGCAAGCTCGATGCACAAACAGCCATGGGCAAAGTCGCTGGTGGTATAAGCCAAATTGCTAAGGCTAGCCGTACACCTGTTATCGCTATCTGCGGCAGCGTCGATGGACTAAAACCTGCTCAGACCAGTCAGTTCGATGTGGTTATGCCAAGTATCCAAAAAGTAGACACGATCGATAACGTGTTAGGTTCTGCTTACAATAACATTGAGACTACTGCTGCTAATATTGCTTCGGCTATGCGCTTAGGTATTGAGATGAGTTAGATATTCTTATAATAGCTCGACTATAAAAGTATTACAGCGTCCCTATTGAGGTATCACGTATACACCTACACTCAGTTACCTTGTACTATTTTTAAATTGTATCGACTACACTAGGGCGTATCATCAATTAGTACATTGGTGACACACCCTACTTCCAAGCAGAACAGAGCCAAACCGTTTAATTTGTTTTTTGGCTCCATTCTGTATACATATCACAATATTTTTGGATACCAGTGTCACAGATACGCTTCAACCCTGCTAGCCCGCCTACTCTATCGCCATAGGCACCGTCACTGAGAATATAAATTTTTGCTAATTGGTTTTGCGCGTCTTCATAACCTAGCTGGCTATAGCTTTCAAACCAATGTGCCGCTTTGCTATAGTCTAGTTTTACACCCTCGCCTTTATAGTACATAGAGCCAAGGTTAAACTGAGCATGTGCCATACCTTGCTTAGCTGCTTTTTCGAACCATTCAGCCGCTTTTGTATTATTTTTATGAACCCCTTGCCCCTGCTGATACAGGACACCTAAATTAAATTGAGCGTCAGCAACTCCTTGTTCAGCAGATTTTTGATACCACTTAAACGCTGTTGCATTATTTTTAGGAACTCCTTTAGCATTGGCATAAGCAATGCCCAAATTAAACTGTGCTAACTTGTTATTTTGTTCAGCTGCCTGCCGCCAATACTTCAGTGCTCTAATATCGTTTTGAACGACACCTTCACCTGTAGAATATAGATTACCAAGATTGTATTGAGCTCTACCATAGCCTTGCTTAGCAGACTTACTATAGTAGGCAAAGGCTTTTTCATAGTTTTGTGGTACGCCTATGCCTTCATTGTACATAACACCAATATTATATTGTGCTTCAGCCAACCCTTGATTGGCAGATTTATTCAACCACTCAAAAGCCTTTGTACTATTTTTCTCAACATCTAAGCCTGCTGCATACATGATACCCAAATTATACTGGGCAATGGCATTCCCTTGCTGTGCTAGCGACTCAATGGTAGTCAAATCTCTTATCGATATCGACTCTTCCGCAGTAGCGGAAATGGTTAATCCAACGATCATATAAGTCATTATAATCTTAAGACAGATATTTCTTAATAGCTTTATATTCATCATTAGTCCATAGATACAGAATAAATTGAAATATATATAAATAGAGTATGGCGTGTTTAACATTTATATATAGGTACTGCTACTAACTGATCTTTGTTATGAACAAGATGCAACGTTGATACGCATGTGACAATGTCATATAGAAGATCGGTTTGGCAACATCGTCGAGATTTACAGCCACAGCTATGAGCTTATCTATAGCAAAGGTGCATACTAAGATCAGTATGAATGTAGCCTACATTTAGATGATAAACAAATAGCGTACTCAGATTATGAGTACGCTATTTTTATGTATTACCATCACTTCGAGCAGTAAGCCATTGCAACTATCTAACTGCTTTATTCCCTATTGAGGCTTTAGCACTATAACGACGGTGAAGCCATTACAGCTCCTATTATCATAAATACAGCGCCTACCAGTGATCTCAAAAATGGCGAACTACAATCTGGCCAGCGAGTGATAATAAAGTATAAGTTTGCAAATGGAAGGAACAGATATAATAGCCCCCACAGTACCGAATCTTGAAAGGCTATAATTATCAATTTAATGCCATAAATAAAAGAAACAATTAAACCAATAACAAATAAAACAAGACCTATAGTTTCCACGTCACTTCCCCTAAATTTTTAATAAAAAAATACACTATAATCAGCTTAAAAAAGGACATTCACAATATATCTATTATCAGTTCTCTGAACTATCAGCGCTAAAAATACTAAAACTTTAAAATATTGTATATTATCTCAGAATTGTTGCTGGCGTATAGTAACAGGTAACGTGGAAAATACATAACTTTATAAGACATATGTTGGATAAATTTTATTAACTTCGTTTTATAGTCACATAAATCTAAAATGAGTAAAGACAGCTGGCTACAGATTATATAAGTAGCACACCATCGCTGTGCTTATTTCATAGTGGATTGACTATACCCTAATCTTCACCATGATACGTCGCCTCATCCATCCACACGAGGGGATCTTCACACAAATGCATTAAGTGATACCAGATATCACTGCTACGAGCGATGCGATGATGACCACCTGCAAAGTAATCGACTTCCCAACTATCAGGGAGATTGACTAAGGTTCGTCTAGCGACTGCCACATCAAGACTTTCATCATCTACTTCTACCATAACCCGCACCATCTCAGTGTTCGACGTGGAGAACGATAGTTTCATATCTGCCACTGCCAAAATACGATCGGCTAAGACCTCACTAGGATAGATACAGGGCGCAATCAATAATGCCCGTAAGTTATATTTATGGGCAAAATGATTGGCAAACCAGCCGCCAAGTGAATGCCCTGCCAATACCACTCGCGGATACTGTGTCATTTTCTCACGAATTAGATCATCGTAAATCTCAAATATTTCTGCAAAATTGTCTCGATAATTGACCGTTTGACAGTATTTAGGCTCACGTGTAATACAGGTATATTTGCTGGTCTCATTGCTTGAATCAAGACCATGAAAAAACAGTAAAAACGTGTCGTTATTTTCGATAGGAAACATCATAAGGTTCTCCTTTTTTAATTATTATTTAGGCTTATTCTTGATAACTTGGCTTATCAATTAAACTGGTTTTTGGCTAGCAACCTGCGCTTGATACAGGCTCAAAATCTCTTCACAAGCCTGCATTGAGATATTTTTTGCAAAGCCCTCATTAAACCAAAAATCATAAACTGCCTGGACAATGGTTCTCACCGCTTCTGCATCTTTTGGCTTTTTCTCTTGTAATTTCATCGCAATGTCATGTGCCTGTATATCCGATTCACTATAGGGCGCACTCCAACCCACACAGTAACGATAAAGTACGTCATTAATCGCCAATACAAATATGGCATTTGAGACACCAAATGAACCAATAAAGCGCTCTAACAATTCACAGCGTTCTTTATATACACTGGCCTCGATTGGCATATCCGCTCGCTCAAACAGACAGTCACAACTCACCATATGCGAAGGCTTGCTAAAATCCTCCCCTAGCAATGAATAAGTTCCTCGAATCCCGCCCTTCTCCACGACATTAAATTGCCAAATCGCATAATGAGTATCTGGCCCTTTATAGGGCACATGTATAAACCATTGCATCAGCGCATCACTGTCATAAAGAATATCAACACTGCCAATACGCACCCCCTGCTTGGGAAGTATGTCCGTGTATAAACTGTCGATATCATCACTATAGAGCGTCACTTTACGTAAGTTTTCATCACTAACATCACCCAACTTCGCCCTTGCTTGTTCTATATTTTGATAGGGTTTAAAAGGCGCTACCCATCTGAGCGTTTCATTAGTATTGTTCACAAAGTAAATGTCATCTTCATAACTGTCTACAGAAACCGTTTCGAGGTAAAATAATGGCTGTTTTCGTACTCGATCTTTTTCATCATTTGCTAGTGCCGTTATACCAGATAGCTTGTCACCAGCTAACCATTGAAAGTTATCTAATCGTTTTTTCTCAAATTGACTGGTTGATGTCATCATAGTCATATCCTTATTATTTTGATTGCTTTGTCGCTGTTTTTTGCTGTTGTTATATTCTAATTACTGATTTCAAGCCAGCCGAGTCTATTCGCCATTATTTAAATGACGTCATTATCTATGGAGATAAGTAAATTAATCGGCTTGGTTTAATCTCGTATTGTAAGGATTTTTAGCCACAGCTCTTCGCTATCGCATCGCTAGTCGTTTCTCAACGCTAACGAGCTTTTTTCTACTAAGTTTTTTGTTTATTAATAAATATATTTTTTGAATTTATACAGATTGAGAAGCATTGAACGAAACGTAAATAATACCACTCGAAAAACATCGCTAAGATAGCGTATTAAAGACAACTCAGTTAAGAAGTGAAGCATTGCGCCCTGAGGGTTAACTGTTTGTCTTGTTATTTTGCCTGACTCAATAACTATATTATAAACTTATAGAAAAATAAAGGGTTTTGATATTATAGGCGACAACTGATGTCGCTTATCTTACTTAATAGTTACTCACCATACTCGGAGCTTATACTTGTCTACTATGAAAGCAACTAAGCAAAATCAGCAGGAATATAAAGGTACTCCTGCTGACCATCATTATTGTTAAACGACACTCGATAGCCATTGATAATCCCATCAAATGGGATGTTTCCTGTCATAGTCGTATAATGCGCTCTAATCAACTGCTTAATCACTTGTCGCTGTTGGCATCTATCCAGTAGGCGTACCTTATCCTCCAACCACACTCTGGCAAACTTAGAAACCGCCATCATACTCATAAACGAAGGGTGGAAATCCTCGCTAAAAACGATATCCGCATAGACAGTGGGCGTAGTGGCGCTGAGCACCTTGTGAGCGTATCGTTCCAACTGTTGTAAAAGTGGTAAATATGTACTTTTATCAATATTTAACACTTCGCACAGAGCATGAATAAACTCAGTTGATGAGTATTTAAAGTCATAACCAGTTTTGGTCAGTTCTAACTCTGCTGATAATAAGATATGCTCTAGACGCTTTATAGCTTTCGTTTGAGTTTTGACCGTTGTCTGATAGCCCATAGACTGGATAATTTGGGCGTGTGATAGATTTTTTTGCTCAATCCGATTGAGGATTAAAGCCTGCAACCTGCTTGTATATTGACTAGAATAAGTCATGAAATGTTTCCTTATGCTCTGGCGTATTTAACTGTACTTATAAAGGTAAAAGCACAGTTACTTTGCTGAGAGTTGCAGAGCAATAAGGTGTTGTGCGTTTTACCAGTAATTGTTTTTCATCGTGCTGGAAGTAGCGTTAAACCCACGATATGCTTACATAGTAGCAAGGGTGATACTATCTGTATAGATATGTGATGATATAATACGACAGCTGATGTCGCTTATAGTTATTTCTCTACTCTAGCAGAAGGCTATGCTATAAGCGGTTACTCCGTAGACTAAAGCTGTAGCCAAGCACAAACCACAAAAAATTATAGTGGTTAGCTAGAAAAACAAAGTGACTAGATAGCTCATAGTTTAGCACCTAGATACTATATAATATCGCTCAGAACTGAAGCCTCAGTATTAACATGTCATTGAAAATAATAGTTGTGAATAACCATGAAAGATAAATCTGAACTTCTTTGTAAAGCAGAGGAACTAATTCGACCATTAGCAGAACCTCACATACCTGATGGAACAGAAATGCAAGCAGTGATTGACCAGTGGTTACATGCAGTAGCTACAAATAGTCACCTCTTTTGTAATTCAAGCCTTGCTCAGCCAGAAACTCTTGAAAATGATGTAATCTCTATACTTAA
The DNA here is from genome assembly GCF_052376215.1 of Psychrobacter sp. AOP7-B1-24. Classification (NCBI taxonomy): domain Bacteria; kingdom Pseudomonadati; phylum Pseudomonadota; class Gammaproteobacteria; order Moraxellales; family Moraxellaceae; genus Psychrobacter; species Psychrobacter sp. AOP7-B1-24. Next base: position 23,198 of record NZ_JBQSVL010000018.1, on the reverse strand, counting down.
AGACAGCAATGTCTATAAAAGTAGAGCTGATTTTTTTAAAATAGTTTTTGGTGGTTTGCAGTTAAAACCAAACGAAGAAGCAAAGTTCACATTTATTGATTTGTTTGCTGGTATTGGTGGTATGAGACTCGGGTTTCAAAATACTGGTGGAGTCTGTGTTTTCTCTTCTGAATTTGACAAACACGCTCAACAAACCTATCAAAAAAACCATGGAGAATATCCATTTGGTGACATTACTTTAATTGACCCAAACAACATACCTAAACATGATATTTTGCTTGCAGGATTTCCTTGTCAGCCCTTTTCTCATGCAGGTCTGAAACTAGGAATCGAAGATACTAGGGGTACGTTATTCCATGATATTGCAAATATTATTGATCAAAAAAGACCTAGATTTGCTGTATTGGAGAATGTTAAAGGTTTGATTAGTCATGATAAAGGTCACACTCTCAAAGTCATTTTAAATACGCTGACACAAATCGGTTATAGCTGTAATATCCCAAAAGAAGTTATCGAGGAAGGGACTACTAAAGAGATTCAAACTTTAGCCAAGAAAATGGTACTAAAATCTGTTGATTTTGGCATCCCTCAGAATAGACAAAGAATTTATATTGTGCTTTGGAAAGACGGCGAAATTGATGAGTTCTTATATCCAGAGAGCCTTGGATTAGATACTCGTTTAGGTGATATATTGGAAGAAAACCCAGACCCTAAGCTAACTATCTCTGATCGTTTATGGGCTGGTCATCAGCGCCGAAAAATACAAAACAAGAAAAACGGTAAAGGTTTTGGTTATGGTTTAGTATCTCCAGAATCACCTTATACTAATACAATCTCGGCTAGATACTACAAAGATGGTAGTGAGATTCTTATCGAACAGCCTAATCAAAACCCAAGAAAAGTAAGTCCAAGGGAAGCTGCTCGATTACAGGGATTTCCTGATGAATTTCAGGTCAGTGGCTCTAATACACAAGCCTACAAGCAGTTGGGAAATAGCGTGACTGTAAGCGTCATAAATGCTTTAGCTGAAAGAATACTACTTAAAATGGAGTGATTCAATTGCAAGATTTAAATGGTTATTTTTCATCGGTTTCTTCAGCGTCTAATTTTCAATGCAAACTAGGCGAATTGGGTGGCTTCATAAACTTTACCAATAGCGGGCAACGTGGTTTAAAAGAGTTTACCGTATCTCTGAAGTCTATATTGACTGGCCTTCAAGACATAATAGACAACATGAATGCTTTTGAAAACCATAGCATTTATGTAGAGAAAGACTGGAGAGACTTAGGGTCTAAATATTTTACTGATCTTGTTTTACAATCAATGATAACTGTTCAAACTAAGCCTTGTTTCGCTACTTTCTCAAAAGTCATAAGCTGGGCAAACGATGTTGATCCGTTAGAACACGATGATAACATCATGGACCTTAGAGTCGTCTCTCTAAAAAATGCTATTGCTAAGATTAAAGCGCTATCCCATGAATTCACTCCTACTAATGCTAGTCAATTATCACCAAAAATTCAGACCACTACAATAATATCTAAAAGCATCATAGGCATTTTTGCTTATGAGCTGATAGAGTTCTTGGTTAATAAAAATCTTGACTCACCTTTATTTCAATACCTAATAGAAAAAAATTCAGAATTAAGAAGCTATAACATTGAATTTAACGGTCATCGATTAACCTCTATATTTAAAATGTCAGATGAACCTATTCATGAAAACGAGTTAAGGCGAGGGGATAAACTACGCTTCTTCGCTGAACCTATTAAAGTGGGGAAAAATTTATATTATTTGTCTAATCAGTGGACAGATGGTACTGACTCTCGATTAGATGTACAGACATTAATTACCATATTTAATGAGCTATATGATGATTATAAAATCCTTAAAGAGAACGAATGTTATGTACTAATCCAAGTACCACAAGAAGAGCAAAAATCTCTTCCTAATGATGTAACTCCCCTATCAAAACCCTTCCTACTGTTAGCTGGTATCTCTGGTACTGGTAAAACTCGTTTTGTCCGTGAGCAAGCCAAAGCCACAGGTAGCCTTAGCGATACCTACTGCCTAACCTCCGTACGTCCTGACTGGCACGAACCTAGTGACATACTTGGCTATATATCACGCTTGGGTAGAGATGGTCACGCTGAATATATCACCACTGATGTGCTGCAATTCATTGCCAGAGCGTGGCGTGCGATTATCGATGCAGAACTTGAACTAAAAGTTGATGACGACTGTCGCCTCACCGTAACCGGTAATCAAGACCAGTTAAATCAGGTGCTGCCCTATTGGCTATGTTTGGATGAAATGAATTTAGCACCTGTTGAACAGTACTTTGCAGACTATCTATCTGTTTTAGAAACTCGCGAGTGGCAATGGAATAAAGGCAACTTTAATTATCACTGCGACCCGCTATTGAAACCTGCGACTATCAAGCAGCTAGAAGACATAAACGAACTGCGTAATGCCTTAGGCTTTGTAGATGCTAAATATGACAGGGAGTGGAAGTTATTTTGTGCGTATGGTTTAAGTTTGCCTTTTAATTTAATCGTAGCTGGTACGGTTAATATGGATGAAACTACCCACGGATTCTCACGCAAGGTCATTGACCGTGCTTTGAGTTTTGACTTTGGAGACTTTTTCCCCAATGACTTTGACCATTTCTTTGAATCAAAAGTCACTCATAACACGTTGAGTTATCCTCTCTACTCTCACGCCACTGCTGACAATCTACCAGTAATAGACAGTGATGGTCACAAAAGTATCGAGTTTTTAAAAGCAGTTAACCAAGTGTTGGACAATACACCATTTAAGCTGGCTTTTAGAGCTCTCAACGAGCTACTACTAGCCGTTATTAGTGCCCAACCTAAAGATGAACAGCAGCTACAAGCAGCTTGGGATGACTTCTTAATGTGCAAGGTATTGCCGCGTATCGAAGGCGATTACGACAAATTAGCGCTTATAGATAAGGCTACTACTAGCAATGAGCAGTCATTACTCACAAAATTAGCCACCATCTTAGAGCGAGAGTTGAGTAACATATGGACTACCACGAATGATGTGAATAAGCTACGCACTGACTTATATCGCAAAAATGTAGATGGTAGCGCTTTGTCTATCAATTGTCGTAGCAAGGCTAAATTAGCTTGGATGCAGCAGCGCCTAGAACATTCAGGTTTCACCAGTTTTTGGCCTTAAAATGCAGACAGCTGACCTAACGGAGCGACCATGCCAGATCTATTAAGGATACAAACCGCTGATTTTGAGCTGTCGATTTGGTGTAACGATATCAGCAAACGCCAAGCCGCTTATGAGGCGACCTTAGCTAAGCGGCAAGCTACCAGTAACCACAACACTGAGCAACCTATCATACGTTTCTCTCCGCCCTTAGCGATTACTGAAGCTACCTTTATGGATCAGCCCATAGACATAAAAGGCGTCGTCACTCATTCTGGATTAGTAGAAGCACTTGAGTTAGATAATTTTATTTTCTTTGAAAATATCCAATATCACTTTGAATGGATTTTTTTGAATAATAAGCGCATTAATGAAACAAGTATAGATGAGTCTAATCAAGCCATTAAAAGCCGAGCTACAGACAATATCAATAATATTAGTGATGTTATTGACGTTGAGCGAGCTTATCTAACTCATCGTAGTCATTTAATTAATGAGAGTTTTCGGTTTAGTCAGTCTCGCTCTCGAATGCCTGCGCATCTAACAGGTACTATCAATACCGCAAACGATGTCGGTTGGCTGCGCCTGCCTCTCAATTACGTCAAATCAAACCACACCTATCAAAGCAACATCGCCTTTGAAGTTTTGCCCACCAAGATGAGTCTGCACGATGACTTGCCAGCGATGTATCAAGTGATTGATACCGTCTTTCCTCTTTGGCGCTTTAGTCTGGTAGAGAAAACCGAACTGGATAGCGCACAAACCAAACAGCGACATCAGTTTCCCTTGCTTTGGCTTGCTAACTTTAGTCATTTACGCAGCCAACTAGCGTATGCACTAAAAGTCATTAATCAAGCACCGCATAGCCGTTTGCAGGCTCATATCTCTTATAACAAAGCAACACGGCTAAAAGGTAATATCCCTGCACGACTGGGAGCAAAAATAAAAGAGGACTTCGCGAATGGTCTGTATGATCAGCGTTATCAAGTCACCAAAAAGCGGCTAAGTGTCGATACACCAGAAAACCGATTTATCAAAATGGTAGTAGCTACCTCTAAGAAACGACTGGCTGACTTTGAATATAAACTTAGGCAAAGCAATGCAGCACCAGATAAGCAACGGCTATCTGATACCTTTTTAGATGAGCTGCATCAGTGGCAACAGCCCCTACAGAAAACGCTGAGACAAGGTTTTATGACCGATGTGGGCGATTATAATGGTCGTAACCGTGAATCATTAGTATTGCAGCAAAAAGCCGGCTATAGCTCTGTATATCGAATTTGGCAAGAGTTAAAATTTTATCTAGATGTCTTTGACAACCAATCTAGCATCTCTATGAAGTCAGTCGCGGAAATCTACGAAGTCTGGTGTTTTTTGACCATTAGAAACATCTTGATAGATGAGTTGGGCTTTAAGGAAGTATCTGCCAGTAAGCAAGCGTTAAAACTTAAAGACTTTTTTGAATATCAGCTCCAAGATGGCTTCGCTGGTGCATTTGAGTTTGAACGTAATGATGGTATTACAGCAAGGTTAGCACATGAACCACCATTTAATAAAACAACCAAAGATATTCGAACTTATTCAGTTAGCCAAAAACCTGATATCGTCTTAGAAGTTACTCTACCCAATAACAAACGCTTTATTTGGTTGTTCGATGCTAAATACCGTATCAAGACACTTAAAAGTCGCTATGATGATCCTGAACAAAACATTGATACTATGGATTTTGTACCGGATGATGCCATCAATCAAATGCACCGTTATCGTGATGCCTTGATTCGTATTGAACGAGATAAAAACTCTCTTAATGAAAAAGGTAGCAATAAAGAAACAGCCAAAACGCAAAAAAGCCGTCCGATATTTGGCGCATTTGCGCTATACCCAGGTTATTTCAACCAGTTAGATACTAAAAACCCTTATCTCAATTCCATTGACGAGGTCAGTATTGGTGCATTTGCACTATTGCCAAACGCCCTAAAAACGAATTCAAAAAGCAATGCTGGACATTACTGGCTATTAAGTTTTCTGCGCCAACAGCTTGGTAATGGCATCAACTCTCAATCTAATGATACACAATCAAGCACTATCGCGTTGACCAATAATACAATAAGAAACAATGAGGTGAACAGCAAGGCTGTCGCTTATCAAGCTAATAGCCATCAGGTTGATAAAGTTGCTAAACATAACCATCAACTCGAAGAGCGTTTGTATTTGCAAGAAGCAACACGTATACCATACTCAGGCATGGAGCAAATCCTCTATCCAGATTTGACCTTGACCATTGCACTAGCACCAAAAGCGGGACGTCATAAAGAGTATATAGATGGCTTCAAACACAGTACCGCTCAGTGGTATCACTTACCTCAAACTACATTTTTAGATAAATACAAACAACATATCGTCAATGAAATACGCTATTTAGCTATTGCTACGACCAATGACGCTCAACTAACGAGTAAACAAATAAGCAAATTATGGCCAATTGAAAGTGTTACTCTTGTCCCTAGAAGATCAATAACTGCTGAACAATCTGGTAAGAGCTCTAAAGATACGAAACCATACTACTTATTTAGACTAGGCAAGCCCCTAACTATAAGAGACACGGTTGATAATGTGCCCTTGCGTGATTTCAAAAACTCAATGAAGCTCACCACCCTAGAGCACTTACAACAAGCAGCCAGTTTTGATGAGCTACAGACAGTCTATCAACAAGCATTAATCTAACCAGCCTTAGACTTGCTTATAGACAGGCTATAACGACTCATACTATGTCTTTCAAAAATTTTAAATAAATAGCTCATTAACAATCTTTAGTAAAAAGCACCTTCCACGACTTATTTTCACTTGTTATCTTGCCTCGCGGCCCTTGTATTCTAAGAAAGTCTGCCCCACTGTGACCTATCGCCCGTAGTATTAACATCTGCTTTATATTGGATATTATGAAACACAACCTTAAGGTGAGCTCAGATGCTCGCCGAACTCAGTATTTTCAAGTATTTTTGATGGGTGTTAGTGCCTTTATCATGAATACTACAGAGTTTGTACCCGTCGCATTATTAAGTGACATCGCCCAAGACTTCTCTATCACGACGGCAGAGACTGGCTGGATGCTGACATTGTATGCATGGATTGTCGCTGCTATGTCATTGCCGCTGATGCTACTAACCAGCCAGTTTGAACGCAAACGTTTGCTCTTGGGAATCTTTGCGGTATTTATCGCCAGTCATGCGCTATCAGTGTTTGCATGGAGCTTTGATGTGCTACTCATCAGCCGCGTTGGTATTGCCTTATCGCATTCGATATTTTGGTCCATCACAGCGGCTATAGCCATACGCATAGCACCTGAAGGCAAAAAAGCATTGGCGCTCAGTGTGCTGGCGACAGGTACTTCATTGGCGATGGTATTAGGTGTGCCTTTGGGGCGTTTGATCGGGCAATGGTTTGGGTGGCGCGCGACATTTGGCAGTATTGGTGTGGTCGCCTCAATTGTATTTATATTACAAGCGAGGCTCTTGCCTATCCTGCCCAGTATGTTTCAAGGTTCTTTTAGAAAAGTACCAGAATTACTCAAAAACCCATTATTGGTCTGTCTTTATCTCCTGATTCTGCTTGTCTTCACCGCTCACTATACCGCTTACTCTTATATCGAGCCATTCATGCGACAGGTCGGCGCAGTCAGTGAAAATGCAGCGACTTTCGTGTTACTTTTATTCGGTATCGCAGGGATTGTCGGTAGTGTTATATTCAGTCGTTGGGGCGATAAATTCAACACTAGGTTGATGCTGATATCTACTATATTGATGCTGGTATCGATGCTTGTTCTGTCGCTAGCGGTCACCTCGGTATGGGCGCTCAGCTTGATTGCGATGCTCTGGGGCGCAGCACTAATGCTACTCATTATCTCTATGCAAGCCAAAGTGATTATGATCGATGTCAATGCACAAGACATGCTGATGTCGATGTTCTCAGGCATTATTAATTTAGGTATTGGTACAGGTGCGCTATTTGGTGGTTATGCGGTGATGCATATTTCACTATCTAGTGTCGGGTATGTCGGTGCAGTTATCGCTGGTGTTGCCTTGCTATTACTGATTTTTATGATAAAACGCTTTTCTGAATTGAGCGAAAGACTCGGTTAACTGACTATTTTCAAAATAACGATGCGCCCTCATGCGTTATTTTATCCTTATATTTGGTAATAAAATGAACGACTGCTCAAAATACACTTGAACGGTCGTTCATTTTTGTTTATAGTGGTTCTACAAAATATAGTTCACAGGCTGTTCAATCCGTTCAGATCAATATCTAAAACGCATAAGGATATTATAATGTTAAAGTTTTATTTTCACCAAACCCCTAACCCGATGAAAGTAGCACTCTATTTAATGGAGACAGGCCTACCATATGAGTTAGTCGCAGTGGATACGATGAAGGGTGAACAGCATACTCCTGAATACCGTGCTATCAACCCTAATGGTAAAACGCCAGCGATTGAAGACGATGGTAAGCGCGTCTTTGATTCGACTGCTATCCTGATGTACTTGGCCGAAAAAACAGGTCAACTAGCAGGCAAGCCTGAAGATCGTGGTGAAATGCTGTCATGGCTCATGTTTATAGCGACTGGTCTAGGACCTTTTTCTGGTCAATCAGTACACTTTAGTCATAAAGCACCAGAAAAAATTCCTTACGCTATTAATCGCTACCTTCGTGAAGCAGAGCGTCATTACGAAGTGCTAGACAAGCATATGGAAGGCCGTGAGTACTTGGTTGGTGATGACTACTCTATCGCTGATATCTCAGCTTGGGGCTGGATTGATAAGGCGGCGTTTATATTAGGCGAGCCAGGTTTAGATAACTATCCTAACCTAAAGCGTTGGTTTACTAGCATTAATAATCGCCCTGCAGTAGAGAAAGCGCGTAACATTGCCAAAGATATCGAGTTTAAGTCTGAGTTTGATGAAGTTGCTGCACGTGCTCTATATCCACAAAACTTCGCAAAAGACGCATAATCGCGCGAGGAGTTATAAAAATGACGGACCAATACGTACCACCAAAAGTCTGGACGCATGATGCAGAGAGTGGCGGCAGATGGGCCAGTGTCAATCGCCCTGTTTCAGGCGCTACTCATGAGCAAGCGCTACCAGTAGGTGAACATGACTTACAGCTTTACTCTATCGCCACGCCTAATGGCCAAAAAGTAACGATCATGTTAGAAGAGTTACTGGCACTGGGCAAAGCGGCAGAATATGATGCGCATATGATCCAGATTGGTGAAGGCGACCAGTTCGGATCAGGGTTTGTAGATGTCAATCCCAACTCAAAAATTCCCGCTTTGGTTGATCGAAGTGGCGAAGATAATGAGTCTGTATTTGAATCTGCCTCTATTTTGGTACATCTTGCTGAAAAATTTGGAGTACTACTGCCTGAAAAAGGTAGCGCGCGGACCCAAGTATTTAACTGGTTATTTTGGTTACACGGTTCTGCACCTTACTTAGGTGGCGGTTTCGGTCATTTTTATGCTTATGCGCCCGAAAAATTCGAATATGCGATCAATCGCTTTACCATGGAAACCAAGCGCCAATTAGATGTATTAGATAAGCAGTTGGCAAACAATGAGTTTCTGGCTGGTGATGAGTACAGTATTGCCGATATCGCGACTTGGCCATGGTACGGCAACTTGGTCGTGGGCACTCAGTACGACGCACAAGAGTTTTTGCAGGTTGATGACTACCCTCATGTACAACGTTGGGCAAACGCTATTTTGGCAAGACCAGCCGTACAACGTGGTCGTATCGTCAACCGCACTTGGGGCGAAGCGTGGGAACAGTTAGCAAACCGCCATAGTGCCCAAGATATCGATGATGTATTAGCATTAAAACCAGAGTAGACTTACCTACTAAATTTATTCTGACTAAAACATCCGTTTGAATACGGATAACACATAAAAACCAAGTGACATCATTATCAATGCAAACGATAATAGTGTTACTTGGTTTTCTGATTATTGTTTTCTGATTATTAATCAGATAGTTTTAAAACATAGTCGGTGCAATATAGTTGGAATACAAGGAAGCCGAGTAAAAGTGCTACGAATAGTAGACTGAACGAGACTGCCACCGTATCCAATTTATAACGGATTGGCTATAACTGCTTTTAAGGTGAAAATGATGAGTGCACATGCCAAGTTTGACCGTGATGAGGTCATCGAAAAAGCCAAAGACCTGTACTGGGAAAAAGGCTATCACGCCACGTCTATGAGAAACCTACAAGACGTAGTCGATATGCGTCCTGGCAGCATTTATGCCGCTTTTGGCAATAAAGACAGCCTGTTTAAAGAGGCGTTAAATCGCTATGCTGAGCAAGGCGCTACAAACCTTGCCAATAGTATTGCACAAGAAAAAACCAAGCTTGAGGGTCTAAAACGCTTCATCCATAGCGTGACTGTCTGTAATAAAAGTACGTCTCCGAGTGGCATGTGCATGATTGTCAAAACAGTCAGTGAGCTAACGAAAAACGACAGCCCCGACCTGCTCGACCATGCGACAAGTATTTTGGAAAATGTCGAAGCCTCTTTTGTCAAAGTTTTTCAACAAGCCATTGATAATGGTGAGATTGATGCTAGTAAGGACGCCACTGAGCTGGGGCGCTATTTCCAAATTCAGATGATGGGCTTGAGAACCTATGCGCAAGTAACCGATGATAAACAAGCGGTCGAACAGTATATTGACAGAATGTTCGAGACGTTTTTGTAAAACTACTTTGTGATATTAGGACTCAAATCTTTTAACATTTAGCGCATCACTTTCGATAAGACCGTCTACCAGATTAATGGTACGATCACAGGATGCTGATAGACGTGGGTCATGAGTCACTAGCAATACCCCACAATCACGCTCACGGTTGACCTGACGAAACAGTTCAAACACCTCAGCAGCGGTTACCGTATCTAGATTGCCAGTCGGTTCATCCGCTAATAATAATGCAGGCTCAGTTATCAGTGCGCGAGCAATAGCCACTCGTTGCTGTTGACCACCTGAAAGCTCATTTGGCTTAGTGTCGGCAAACTTCTCCAAACCCACCGCCTCCAGTAACTCGCGTGCCTTCTGTATTGCAGAATGATTTGGGCGACCCTTGGTCAGCATTAATGGCATTAATATATTGTCCAACGCCGTAAATGCCTGAATAAGGTGATGAAACTGAAAGACAAAGCCAATACTATTACCTCGTAGTGCCGTACGACCAGCATCATCCATCTTGCTCGTCGGCTGCCCGAGCAGATACAGCTCACCACTAGTAGGCGTATCTAGCAAGCCAAGCACATTCAACAAGGTGCTTTTGCCAGAGCCCGAAGGCCCAATTAGCGCCGCAAAATCATCATTATCGATACGTAAATCGATACCATGTAGCACCTCAATCTCATTGGGCTGACCGATATTATAAGATTTTTTTAGTGCCTCTAAACGCAGCACTTCATGAGAGTTATTATTAGACATAACGAATAGCCACTACTGGATCCAATGCGGCAGCTCGGCGCGCTGGTATCGCCGCTGCCAATATACCGGTTAACGTCGCTAGCAACATAGCCAGCAAGACAAGCTCTATAGACACTGGAATATAAAACAAACTTGGGCCAAAAGTGTTAAATGCCCACACCAGCACATAACTCACCGCACTACCCAAAACAGACCCTAGCAAACCAAACACAGCGCCCTGAATCAAAAATATCCATAATATCTGCTGACGAGTGGCACCAGTTGCACGCAAAATCCCAATTTCTCGAGTACGCTGTACCACACTGACGGATAGTACGCTCGCAATGCCAAAGGCGACCGAAATACCCACAAACACAATAATCATATTGGTAGACAAGCTTTGCGCTGAAAGACCACTCATTAATTGGGCGTTGGTCTCGATCCAACTCTCTGCCTGTAACGATGTCAATCGCCCTACTTGTTCAGCGATATTGTCTGCCTCAAAAATATCTGCAACCGTCAAATCTATCACCGTAACGCCGCCTGGTAGGCTTAATAATGATTGTGCTTGTTTTAAATCTAAATAGACATAACGCGCGTCTAGCTCTCGAACACCCAATTCAAATATACCAGCCACATTTACCACAGTATTGTCCTGCTGACCTGTATCTAATCGCAGCTTGCTACCCACTTGCACACCGAGGTTTTTGGCAAGCTCGCTACCGATGAGCACATTATCAGCACCGATTCGCAGATCGCCACTGATTAGATACTCATCAAGCGGTATGATTTTTTGGTAACGCTCAAGCTCAGTACCGATCAATACCACCGACTCTAAGGCTTCTCCTCGCCGAACAAACGCAGGCCCTGATACCACAGGTGAAACTGCCGTCAAAAATGGCAGTTGATCAAGAGTATCGGTAATCTGCTGCCAGTTATTGATAGATCGTAACCGCTGAGGACGTTTGTCTTCTTGCACCAGCTGTACGGTACCCGCTGCTACTGGTGCCATTAAGTTGGTTTCATCTGGCGATACCAATTGAATGTGGGATTGACTACCAAGCGTGCTATCAATCAGATTGGTCTGTAAACCTTGAATCAAGGCTGTGATAAACACAATAACAGCCACACCAATGGCCACACCCACAGTGATCATCAGTGACTGTACCCGCCCTTCACGCAAAAAACTGAGCGCAATGACCGCGTTGATCCATAGTCGCCCAAAAAATATTTTCACGTTGTGGCCACCGATGCTTTATCGCTAGCCGCTGAGTCGTCATGGTTGTTCGAAGCCTTATCTTTAGAAGCATTGCTGTTTGAAGGATTGTTAGACGAATCGCTGCTAGTCAGATTGCTACTACTAACAAGCGGCATCTCTTTCGATTCCGTGCGTACTCGCTCACCATCGGCTAATGACGAGGTCGCATCAGCCAATACTTGATCGCCCTCACTTAATCCTGAAACCACTTCGGACATTGCCAAGCCGCGTAGCCCTAACGTTATTTTTTGACGCTGTACTTTACCATCACGTAGTAATCGTACTTGAGCTGTATCTTTTTGAATATTTGTTAAAGCATCATTCGGAATGACCAACGCTTGTGCGCGTCGACCTGTTTCGATATTCACAGAAACGGTCATGTCTTGCCGTAAGAACTCAGGCACTGGATCAACTGACAGTCTAACTTCAACCGTACCACGCTCAGAATCAATACTTGGCGCTATAAAATCAATACGGGTAGGAAAAGGCTGATCCGGATAAGCATCGGCAAGAGCGACTGCCTCTTGCTCTAATGCCAAACGTGATAAGTTGCGCTCATCAAGCGGCACATGAATTTCTGTATTGCCAGCAAGCGCGATGGTAAATAATGTTTTGCCTGGCTGTACCAAGTCACCTGGTTCGACATCACGTGTGAGTACCGTGCCAGCGACCTTGCTGCGTACTTCAGTCTTATCGAGCTGAGCTTGCAATACCGCGATACGCTCACGTATTAGCACTTCTTCAACACCGCCAGCGGCTAATGCCTTAACTCTTAGACGCGCAGCTTTTAGGTCGTTACCTGCTTGGCTTTGTGCCTGTTCTGCTTGCTCCAACTCTTCATCCGAGATGGCTGAAATCGCTGCCAACTCACGGCGACGTGCCACATCACGAGTCGCTTGTGCCAGCTGTACTTCAGCTTTGGATAGCTCTACCGCGGCCTGTGGGCGTCTACTGCTCACTAGCTCAGTCAGTTCGGCCTCTACTTGACGTACTTGTGCAGCCACATCATCCGAGCTGAGTAGCAATAATAAGTCCCCTTTTGCTACTTGATCACCTTCTTGTACCAAGCGCTCAAGCACCACTCCGCTCACCTCACTACCGATTTGCGTGCGTGATGTCGTCACGACACGTCCAGTTGCAACCACTGTTTGCACGAGCGGCATAGGGGTGATGGTATAGCTAGGTAATAGTGGGCCTCGCCATGTACGAAATACAACAAAGCCCACTGCAACTATCAGCAGTAAGATCACAATCAAATACTTATAGTTGATAGCGCGCAATGAACTTCTCCGATTTTGATGAACAGCGTCTTATAATGAGGAATCAAGTATAAAATATTTTACGCCCAGCGGTAGCCTATTAAAGACAACCACAATGCAAATATAAAAATCATTGTACCAACAATATTAATATTTATATAATATACCTTTCAGATACTTTTATAAATAAAAGGCGTGCTATCGCACTATTTTTAGTACTTAATTTTTAGTACTTATCCTGCTCATTCTTACTCAATAATTGTAGGCAACGCTGAATAACGGGGGCGTCTACCATTTGACCATCTATTTTAAATACAGCCTGTCCGCTACGCTCGTACTCCGTTACCACTTGCTGAGCAAATAACACTGCTTCATCTGTTGGTCGTAACGTTTGTTGCACAACCACCACCTGTTTAGGGTGGATACAAAGCATCCCCGACATACCCATCTGTGACCATAACTGTACTCGATCGTTCAGGCCTTCATCGTCATGAAAGTCAGGATAGACCGTATCGATCGGTGGTGCTAGCTGATGCACTTTAGAGGTCAGTACCAACTGATAGCGAATCTGATTGGCGACGATATCGGCGGCAGGGGTATCTACTTGTACTCGCAAATCATTGCACAAGTCCAAAAACCCATAACTAAACGCGGCTAATCCTGATATTTTGGCCATTGCATCGATCTGATACAGACCACGCGCGCTTTCTATTAGTGCGATCACAGGTAACCCAGTACCCTGATGGGCTTGCTCAATATCTAATGGAGTCTCACATTTTGCAAGCACAATCCCTGCAAGATTAGGCAGCTGTTGGCAAAGCTGAATATCTTGTATAAATGCATCACTGCCTGTTTTATTAATACGTAGCCAAACTGGCTGATAGTCAGCACTGTCATGATATTGTTGCAATGCTTTGCGAGCTTGTACTTTATCTTCTGCTGCCACAGCATCTTCTAAATCGACGATAACCGCATCTGCACCGCTGTTAAATGCTTTTACGACTCTATCAATGCGAGTTGCTGGCACGAATAGCCAAGTTTTATTTTGAGAAATTGTATTTATTTTATTATTAATCACTGAGTCCATGCGTCACTCCATTATATTGTCCAAATAGCTACTAGCATATTTATTATGCCACTATAGAGCTGATGCTCATTTAAAATTAGCCATTTATTAGTGCAAAACCAAAATTACTGAGATACCTCATCACAAAACTAAATAAAAAAACCGCATAGAAACTAATCTTATGCGGTTCTTACTTGCAGTTTTTATATGCGGCTCTTATATTCGGTTGTTACTTGCGGTTTTTAACAGCAACTTTTTTTTAAGCTTATCTTCGATAGCTGACTGATTAAGCCAGCATACCGCCATCCACAACGATTGTTGCACCTGTGGTATAACTCGAAGCATCAGAGACTAAATACAATACCGTACCAGCCATTTCATCTGGGTCAGCCACACGCCCTAGAGGTATCGCATGTAATGCCATTTTTAACACGGTATCATTGGTGGTCAAAGCTGAGGCAAACTTAGTATCGGTTAATCCTGGTAAGAGCGCATTGACTCGAATGTTTAATGGGCCGCATTCTTTTGCAAAGGCTTTGGTCATACTGATGACGGCTGCTTTGGTAATTGAATAAATACCTTGCTTGTCACCTGCGACCAAACCGTTAACCGATGCGGTATTCAAGATCACCCCACCACCCTGCTCGCGCATCATTTTGCCAGCAGCAGTCGACATAAAGAAATAACCGCGAATATTTACTTCCACAGTCTTATCAAAAGCGGCTAAATCCGTATCTAAGATATGGCCGTAATAAGGATTTGCAGCGGCATTATTCACTAGGATATCGATTTGACCAAACTCGCTTTTGATATGCTCAAAAACAGCGTCAATCTGATCCATATCACCCACATGGCAAGCAAAGGCGCTGGCTTTATGACCCTCAGCAATGATGCTATCAGCTACTGCTTGACAGGCGTGAATCTTACGACTAGAGACAATCACATGCGCACCTCTTGAGGCAAGCAAACGTGCAATCGACTCACCAATACCACGGCTAGCACCAGTCACTAGAGCAATCTTACCAGTTAAATCAAATAAATCTTTCATCATCATTCCTTATGTTTTAAAAAACGGCTTGTATACGATTCAAGTGTGAAGTTCGGATTTTTATCTTTGATACGCATCACCTATTATGCAGAAACAATATGTATAAAAGATAAAATCTGTTTAGGTCTCAACTATTTAGGTTTAAACATAGGTAATCATTATGATATACCACAATGATTACCTACGCTCATAAGTAAATAACTCATGACTGACTATTAGGCCAACATACCACCATCTAAGGTAAAGGCATGACCGTTCATAAAGCTGCTCTCATCGCTAGCAAGCCATGCAATCGCATTAGAGATCTCATTGACATTTCCTAATCGGCGTAACGGGCTGGCTTTGATCGTTGCTTGCTGCGTACGCTCATCCATCGTTGCCATCGTATTGCGTACCATAGGGGTATCGATAAAGCTTGGGCATACCGCATTGAAACGGATATTGGCGCGGGCATATTCATGGGCAGCAGATTTAGTAAGACCCATCACCCCATGTTTGGCCGCACTATAAGCTGAAATCATCGGCGCTGAACGCAGACCTGCAATAGACGCCACATTGATCACATGACCACCACCATTAGGTAGCATACAATTGACGGCGGCACGCATACAATGCCAAACACCTTTTAAATTCACAGCGATATTGCGATCAAACTCTTCTTCACTCAGCTCATGCATTGGGGATGGCTTGTGATCGATACCAGCGTTGTTCACCACCACATCCAGACCGCCAAGCGTTTCTACTGCATAGTCGAACAGCGCACGCACTTCATCACCACAGGTCACGTCTACCTTTTTGAAGACGACACTATTGCCAGCGTCTTGGCCTTGTTTGGCAACCGCCTCTCCCATCTTTTCTGCCATATCACCGATCACGACTTGTGCGCCGCGACTGGCTAGTAATAACGCGCTTGCTGCGCCGATACCCGAGGCGCCGCCCGTGATTAAAATTCGTTTGCCCGCCACATCTGATGCAATTCCATTTGTATTCAGTGTCATGATCTATCCCTCTACCTTAAGTACCAGTTTGCCAAAATTTTCACCGTTAAAGAGCATCATTAGAGTATCAGGGAACCTCTCGATACCTTCAACGATATGATCTTTCACTTTCATATCACCTGATTGAATCCAGCCAGCGATGTCTTTCATAGCGATTGGATATTCTTTGATATTATCAAAGACAACAATGCCTTCCATACGGGCACGGTTTACGAGTAATGATAAATAATTCGATGGGCCTTTTACTTCTGAGGTGTTGTTATACTGACTAATCGCACCGCAAATAACGATACGTGCATGCAGATTAATCTGAGTCAGTACGTCATTTAGGATATCACCGCCTACATTGTCGAAATACACATCGACGCCGTCTGGACAGGTTTTCTTCAATGCTTTTTTGACATCTTCATTTTTGTAATCAATCGTCGCATCAAACCCAAGCTCATCGACTAAAAATTTGCATTTCTCAGCGCCGCCCGCGATACCAATGACTCGGCAGCCTTTAATTTTGGCAATCTGACCGACCAAACTACCCACCGCACCAGCAGCGCCAGAGACGACCACGGTCTCGCCTGCTTTTGGCTGACCTGTTTTTAGCAGACCGAAATATCCTGTCATACCTGGCATACCGAGTACGCCCAAGTAATAAGGCAAAGGCGCCAGTTTTGGATCAACTTTATACAGATTAGCACCATCACTGACGGCATAGGACTGCACGCCATCGTGACCTGCGACATAGTCACCCACGGCAAATTTCTCATGCTTACTTTCAATCACTTCGCCCACAGTACCAGCGCGCATGACGTCACCAATCTGTACCGGTGCGATATAAGATTTGGCATCGTTTAGCCAACCACGCATCGCCGGATCGATAGAGATGTATTCGACCTTGATCAGTAGCTGACCATCGGTAATCGTCGGTATTTCCGTCTCGGTATAGTCCCAAGTTTCAGCGCTTGGCGCGCCAACAGGTCTTGCTTTGAGTCGCCATTGTTTATTTATCATTGTCATGTCTCTTTCCTTAGAGTTGCTTTTAGAGTCGTCTTTAGAACCAATCTGTTTGCATATCAGTGCAAACCGAGTTGGTGTTGGTTAAAATTTCAATGTCACGTTTAACTAACGGTAGTTCCCAATCGATGAAGTATTTAGCCGCTTGTATTTTGCCTTTATAAAAATTCTGCTGCTCAATATCTTGCGTCGTACTTAATAGCTGTTCAGCTTTACTGGCTTGGCGAATCCAAATCCAGCTCAGTACAATTGAAGCAAAAATGTTCATCAGCGCTTGAGCATTACCAGTTAAAGTTAGAGCTTCTTCTGTCTGTAGAACTTTGCCTAAATGCACGAGCACTTCATGTAACTGATCCATATAAGGCATCAGCTTACCTGCAAGCTGTGCGCTCTCAGGCGTAGTGATACGTTCTAAATCTTGCGTAATCTCACGTTTTAGAATTTGAATACCAAGACCACCTTTTTGCCATAATTTACGAAATGACAAATCTAATGCCTGCACACCGTTTGTGCCTTCATGGATAGGGTTTAGGCGATTGTCGCGCCAAAACTGCTCGGCGTGATATTCACGCGTATAGCCCGCGCCGCCCAATACTTGAATACCTAAGTCATTGGCTTTTGGACCATACTCAGATGGCCACGCCTTTAATACTGGGGTTAGCAAATCTAATAGTTCAGTTAGCTCATTTTTTAGTGTTTCGTCTTCACAAGTATTGATACGGTCAATTAGGTTTGAGCCGTATAAGCACAATGAGATACCACCTTCAGAGTAGGCTTTTTGCGCCAATAGCATGCGCTTTACATCACCATGATTGATGATGGCGGTGGCCGCATCTTCAGGTTTATTGTTCGGGGCAATTCGACCTTGAGTTCTGTCTTTAGCATAATCAAGTGAGTACTGATAACCACGATAGCCAACCATCGACGCGCCAAAACCAACTGCGATACGTGCCTCGTTCATCATTTTAAACATATAGCGCAAGCCGAAATGTGCTTCTCCGATCAGGTAACCATGGCAGTCACCTTCGTCACCAAAGCTCAGTGCCGTAGAGGTCGTACCTCTATAGCCTAGCTTATGAATCAGCCCTGTTAGATGTACATCGTTGCGTTCGCCGACTGATGCATCTTCGTTTAAACGATACTTTGGGACGGCAAATAAAGAGATGCCTTTAACACCGCCAGGACCACCCGGAATCTTGGCCAATACTAAGTGGACGATATTATCAGACAGCTCGTGATCGCCACCTGAGATATAAATCTTGCTGCCTTTTACGCGGTATGTACCATCGTCTTGTTTTACCGCCGTGGTTTTGATATCAGCAAGCGATGAGCCAGCGTGCGGCTCTGTTAATGCCATCGTGCCCGTAAACTCACCTATCAACATACGCGGCATAAAAGCAGTTTTAATCTCATCACTGGCAAAGTGTGAAATGACATTAATCGCAGCAGTGGTCAAGAATGGATAAGCAGTGGTTGATGGGTTGGCTGCCATAAAGTAGCCTGCCACTGCCGTCATTACTGTTTCAGGTAGCTGCATGCCGCCATCTTCAAAGCGATAACGACCAGCGATAAAACCAGACTCACGGAACGCATCAAAAGCGACTTTGACATCATCTATCATGCTGACCTTTTTGCCGTCAAACTGTGGCTCGTTTTTATCAGCAACATGGTTGTGTGGCAAAAACAAATCAGTTGCTATCTTGTTTGCTGTTTCTAGCACAGCATCAAATGTCTCGCGGTTGTGCTCTGAAAACTTTGCATGCTCAGTGAGTGATTCTGTGCCTAGTACATCATACAACTGAAAGGGTAATTCAAAATCATTGAGGAGGGTATCTGCGGCCATAATATTCTCATTAACTGATTAAATTTGGTTATCAATCGATATTAATCTAATTTAACGCCTTACCGTATTGTCATTTATGACATAATTATGGCCAAATAAGACATACAACTAGAAATATTTAGCAGACAAACACCTTTTTTGGACAAAACCCATCACAGGAGTCGCAAACGCCCATGCCTTACTTCAAACCATTTAAAGTCATCATTATTGGATTTGATGGTGTGCTTGGCAGCGCCTTGACAGGTGCCTTAGATATCTTTTCATTTACTGGAGTCAGTTGGCAGCGATTCTTGGATGAACCTGTAGAGCCCAGATTTGATGTGCAGATTGCAAGCTTAGGGGGTGCTGATATCAGGTGTAGTAATCGCTTAATCATGCAAGCACATTGCGACATTCAAAACATAACTGAATGCGATTTATTATTAATTCCGACTATTGGTGATTCAATCGATAAAGTATTGAGCCGAAATGCAACGTTAATACCGCATTTAAAACGATTGGCAGACACTAAGTCAGATATTGCTAGCAACTGTAGCGGTGCTTTTTTTCTAGCTGCTGCTGGGTTATTAGATAATAAGGTAGCGACCACTCACTGGGGCTATGCGAGTAAATTTAAGGCAGACTTTCCGTTGGTTGATTTGCAGGAAAATCAGTTTGTCACCCAATCAAAAGGCCAGTCAGCAGACCAATCAGGCAATATATTTTGTGCGGCAGGCGGTAGCGCTTTTTATGATTTAGCATTGTTATTGATTGAACGATACTGTGGGCGTGAGGTGTCTACTCAAGTAGCAAAGACTCAGATTATCGATAGCAAAAGAGGCAATCAAAACAGTTATACCAATGTGACGTTACACAAACCACATTCAGATCAACTGGTTAAGCAGGTACAAGAATTCATTGAGCAAAACTTCCAGCAGCCGCTTCAAATCAGTAGCTTAGCGGCAATGGCTAATATCACGCCACGCACATTGAACCGGCGCTTTCAGTCTGCTGTCACCATGAGACCCATTGAATATATTCAAGCCGTCAGAATTGAACAAGCAAAACGCTTACTAGAGTTGGGGGATGTGACGATAAAATCACTGGCTGACCAAGTCGGCTACGATGATATCTCTTCATTCACCCGCTTATTTAAGCGCGCAACTGAGCTGACACCAAAAGAATATCAAGAAAAGTTTTCTCGGTTGGCAATTTAGTCATGGCAATGCATAGTAGTTAGAGATTAGCATTTAAGCATTTTGCCATAACCCTTCGACATGGATAGCATCAGCCTTAATGGTTGGATAATTGGTAAATACCAACTTATAGCCACCATCGGTCTTAGGTATTAACTGACAAGTTACTCCCAATGGAAAGCTACTCTTTTGTCCAATATGACCAAAGCTCATACCGCTATAAATAGGCAATCCTGTTAACTTATGCAGCTGACGAACCACAGTGGCAGCATCATAGCGCTTGTCATAGCTATCTTCCCCTGTACCCGATAATGCACCAAACACAATCGCTTGTTGGTTTTCAAACACGCCAGCCAAATACAAATCATATAGCATGCGCTCAATACGATAGGCCTGCTCGCCTACGTCTTCTAAAAATACGATACCGCCATCAATACGCGGCAAATATTCACTACCTGCCAGTGCTGACACCACACTTAGATTGCCACCCCAAATCTTGCCAGTTGTGATTTTTGGTTCAGTACTTGTCAAAATGCTAGGGAGTTGCTGACTGGTTAGAGACGCGTCTGATATATTGATAGTTAGCTTGGGATTGGTGAGCGCTTCAACAAATTGTCGACAGCTGACTTGGTCAGGTTTGGTCTTGCCAAACTCGCTATAGAGCATCGGTGCCGCAAGCGAACTCATGTTTCCCTTTGCCAATAATGCGCATTGAATAGCGGTCACATCACTAAAGCCTGCGAGTATCGTACCGCGCTCCGACATGATACGCCCAAGTGTCGACCAATCTACCATGGGTAATATGCGCATGGCACCATAGCCACCACGGACGCCCAGTAGTAGCTTAGGTGCCGCAATAGCACCAGTCGCGATGTTTTGCAGATCACTGGCTCGCTGCGAATCCGTACCAGCAAAACGCAAGTACTGACGATTGGTAATCGCTGGATTATTGACTTTAAATCCTGCACACGCCATACGTTCTAAAGCCAATTGGATACGGTCTTCACTACCACCGACGTTTGAGCTGGCAAACAGGCGTGTCTCAATCGTAGGCATGATACAAGTGGTCTGCGTTAATGATGCCTGTGGCGTTGGTGATAATGAACTTTCATCCATCAGCGCAGTGGGCAGATCATCTTTAGTGAGCTGTGTACTACTTGCAACCCTAGTACTAGAAGACATAGCACTAGAGGCCAGTGCCTGAGTGATACTATGAGTCGCTAACAACCCCACCCCTGTACTCACGCCAGCTTGACGTAAAAACTGGCGACGGTTCAATCCAGATTTCGTTTCAATCGCCGTATGATTATTTTTATTGTCATCATCTGTTAGTGACTGTATTTTGGCGCTCATATCTCGCTACTACCTTATCGTTTTTATTTTTACTATATATTCACGAATTAATTTTCAGAATGACATTGTAAACTGTTTCATAACAATGATAGTTGCCCGATATTTACTTTTTCGCTATCGTCATGCGAAAAAGTACTCGCAACTATTTGGTATTCACAAATCACTATGTTGCTATATTGGTACAGATACCATGACTTTGCTATAGTATGGAAACTTCTATTTTGGTTAAATAAGGACAACAATAATGGCTGACAAAGCGACTAGCAAACAGAAAAAAGAAGATGTATTGGATGCTGATATCAAGCATATCCTCCGTGATGAAGATAAACTTAAAGCAAAGGTAAAAGACAGTAGCCATCTTGAACGCTTTGCTAAAGATTTACTGTTATTCATGAGTCTTATCAAAGACTATTATAAGGGTAACTATCGCAAAATTCCGTACAAAACCTTATCAGCAGGCATCGTCGGCTTACTCTATACACTCAACCCTATTGACCTAATTCCAGACTTTATACCTTTCATTGGCCACATCGATGATGCATTGGTACTGGCTTTTTGCTTAAAGCTGGTCGAAAAAGATTTGCAAAAATATCAAGTGTGGAAAGCCAGCCAGTCAACCACCAAAACCAATGCTAATGTGAAAAAATAAACCACAATCAAAAAAGCCACGACTGAAGAAATGAGTCATCAGTCGTGGCTTTTTTTTCGGGGGAGCTGATTAGGGCGTGTTGAACATTCAAATATTAGGGCTGCTGATTGCTAAAATTGCACCAAACTAGGCGCAAGCCGACGATAATGTCGAGACCTTAACTAGGCTTGTAACGACGTTTGGGGTGATTTTAGCATCAGCCCTTCGGGGCAGTACTCTTTTTTGCCAATATATGGCGAAATTGTTTCACCTAGAATGACTAGGCATCAAAAATTTCACTGCATATTGTCTGAAAAATAGTTGCTGCCAGCACCACATTTGAATGTTCAACACGCCCTAATAGACTTCAATCAGGTACGTCATAATTGGCTTTTTCTGGGTTAAGACCAAACGAGCAGACAAAGGTGGCAACCAGGCTATTGATAATAATAAAAGGCAAATCTATAGTGGCGTGTCCCAATGCATAACGACCGATAAGCCATGAGACCATCAGCATGATAATAAAAAACCCGCCTAAATACGCTAAAATAGTTGGATGCTTTAAATTATAGCTTTGCTCAGGTTGAGCCTTTTTTTCGAGTACATATGTCCTTATCGCCCAGCCTGCTGCATAAGAAAACCCACCCAACACCACATAACTAAAAAAATTCATATTTCCTAACTCTAATGACATGGATCACATGACTGTTTATATAGTCAATCCTCTATAAATTGGGTACGGTGTCAGTCTCGCTTAGTCTACTGTTTGTAGTACTTTCACTCGGCTTCCTTGTCCCAAAATCATGTTGAACCGACTATAACAAATCGCTTGTTATTGACTTTTACGACGGAAAATCTGATTAATGGTTAATAGCACACCTTAGCGGCTCTCATTTACATTATCAAT